>JBBSHP010000079.1:0-10748 GCA_038232555.1 Bryobacterales bacterium | reverse complement strand
TTGAATGAGATAAATCCCGCTCCAACCAGTTATGTTTGGGCGCTAGAGACGGGCCGGAGTGTTCCTGCGACGCCCGGAAACCGCTTTTATGATTCTACGAATTACGGCTCCATCCGGCTGCTCGCAAAAACGGGCTTTATCAACGCCCAGACGTTCGTGCTTGAGATGGAGCGCCGCTTCAGTAAAGGACTTGGTTTCCAGGCCTTCTATACCTTGACCAATTCTTTGCGTGCCGGCGGCAACTCGTTTCGCGATGGGATTGGTACAACGCCATTGCAGTTTTTGCCGGGAACGGTTCCGGGCGAGCCCGGAGAGCTCAACCGCTTCCTGAATTACGACCGCGACACCGGCCTGCCCAAGCACCGCGTCCGTTGGAACTTCAATTATGAGCTGCCGTTTGGAGCGGGCCGTAAGTTTGCCCACGGCGCCAACAAGTGGGCCGACGCTGTCATCGGCGGCTGGAAACTAGCCGGAACCGGCACGGTCGTCAGCTCCTGGTGGGCAGTGCCGACTGGGAATTGGGGTCCCATCGGAGATCTCGAAGTCTATGGGACGAAGTATCCCGTCCTGGACTGCCGCGCAACCTCCTCGACTTCTACCAGGTCCACCGATGAGCGCTGCTATCAGGGCTATCTTTACTTCAACGGATACATTTCGAAGCGGCAGATTGCAAGCCGCAACGCTGCGGGTCTGCGCAATGGGGTATACGGGCTGCCCGCGGATTATCAAGCGTTTCAGGGTCCCGTGAATCCCTGGCCAGCGGACGGCAAGCCGAGCGATCCGGGCTCCAGCCAGTACGACACCAACAATGTGAACCTCAAACTGACCAACGGAAGCACCCTGCAGGTGGCCTACAATACCGGACTCCATCCCATGCGCAATCAGTTCCGGCTGGGGCCGTTCAACTGGACCCAGGATGCCTCGGTCTTTAAGTTTTTCAGCCTCACCGAGCGATTGCGCCTTCGCGCCAACCTCGACGTCTTTAACGTTTTCAACGTACAGGGATTGAACACTCCGGCCTCCGATGGAATTGTGACTCTTCAGAATTCCTACGGCGGCTTTGGACTGCGCCCCCGCCAGGTTCAGATCACCATGCGCCTGGAATGGTAGGAAGCCGGTTATCCCAAAACGTTTTTCGAACGGAAATTGAGTTGACTTGCTCGCGCAATCAGCGCATACTCAGTTAGCTGACTGAGTTATCTGATTATGTCCAGACAGGATGCCCTGCAAGGTTCGCTTCCTCTTTTAGTTCTGAAGATCCTCAACCGCCGCGGTCCGCTGCATGGCTACGGCATCACAGCTCAGATAGAAGCCATCTCCGACCTGCTGCGCGTAGAGGAGGGCTCACTTTACCCTGCCCTGCATCGCATGGAGGAATGGGGTTGGATCAGGGCCCGTTGGACCACCACCGAAAATAAGCGCCGGGCCCGCATCTACGTAATTACCGCGACCGGCCGGAAACAATTGATAGACGAGGAGAGCCGCTGGACTTCGATCACTGCCGCCATCGGCCAAGTCCTCGAACAGGCTTGAATGAGGGAATTCCTATGTCCTGGATTTCACGAATTGGCAACGCCCTCCACCCCGGAAGAATGGACACTGAGCTGGCGGACGAGCTCCAATTTCATCTCGATCAGCGCGCAAGCGAACTGGCCCGCGGTGGCATGCCTAATGATGAAGCTGAACTGGTAGCACGTCGAAGCCTTGGCAATCCACTCCGGGTCCGCGAGTCCAGTCATGAGGTAAAGTCCGCTGTATGGCTTGAGTGCCTCCTTCGAGATTTCCGCTTCGGTATGCGCATGGTCGCCAAGTACCGAACGACGAGCCTGGCTGCGATTATGTCCCTGGGACTCGCGATTGGCGCCTGCACGGCCGCGTTCACCCTGATCGACGCGCTGATTTTCCGGCCACTCCCCGTCCCGGCTCCCAACCAGCTGATTGACGTAGCCCGGATCATGCCTGCTTTCTTCAGTCCGGACAACCAGTCCCGCGAATCGGATTCATTCAGCTATCCGCAATTCGAGCTTCTCCGCGACAACGCTCGTGACCTTGCGGAGATGTTCGCGATTGAGCTTGTCGGGTGGCCTGCAGCCAGTGCTGTTCGACGACGCGGGAGGCACGAGTGAGAACATCCGGGCGGAATCCATCTCGGGTCGAGGCTTTGAAATCCTCGGGGTTAAGGCCGCTTTAGGACGGCTCATACGAGTGGATGACGATGCGCTCACTGACGGTCATCCCGTGGCGGTGCTGAGCTATGCATTTTGGAAGCGTCGCTTCGGCGCGAGTCCCTCAGCGCTCGGACACTGGTTGACAGTGGGACGCCAGCAGTTCCAAGTGATCGGTATCGCCGGCGATTCCTTCAGCGGTGTCCAACCGGGGTATTTAACAGACGTTTGGCTTCCGCTCTCGGTAGCGGCGGATCCGCGAAACCTCGCCAATCCCGATGGCGGCAACATTAATGTCTGGGCTCGCCTCCACTCAGGAGTGGCGCCCTCCCAAGTGCGCGAGCGGCTCCAGCCCGCGCTGACTAATTTTCTGCGCGACCGGGCGCGCATCAACCCCCCGCGCAACTTACACGGCGCACAACTTCAGCAGTTCACGGATATGCCGCTGCGAGTGCGCGACGCATCCGTCGGCCGCAACTCACTCTTCCGCCTCCAATTCCGTCGTCCATTGTGGATCCTGGCGTTGATCTGCGCGCTGCTACTACTGATCGCGTGCTCCAATGTGGCGAACCTGATGCTCGCCCGAGCCTCGGCTCGCAAAACCGAAATGGCGCTTCGCATCTCGCTGGGAGCCTGCCGCTTCCGGCTTATTCAGCAGATGCTAATCGAGAGCAGCCAGCTGGCCGCCTTTGCCTGTGGGCTAGCCCTGTTGTTCGCCGCGTTCATCGCGCCGGCTATCGTGGTGCGACTCGGCCCCACCGAATTCCCGGCATGGCTGGATGTCGCTCCCGGCCTGAGAACGCTCGCGTTCGCCGCGATGTTGAGCTTGCTTACGGCGCTTCTCTTCGGGGTGGTGCCAGCCCTGCGTGCGTCCGCGACCTCGCCCGGCGCGGCTCTCAAAGCGGGTGGGCCGCACCACTCGGGCCGCCTGGGATCGTTGCGCTGGATGTTGGCCGCACAGATCGGGTTCAGTGTAGCGGTGCTGTTCCTCTCCGGATTACTGCTGCTGTCCTTTCGTAAGCTGATCACCGTGGATCTCGGCTTTGCACGCGACAATGTCGTGCTATTCGACCTGGTGCCGCGCAATCGTCAGACGCACCGCCGGGACTCGGGTGTCGAGCTGCTAGAGCATCTCCGGCAGCTTCCAGGAGTCCAGGCGGCGAGCATTTCGCAACAGCGTCCAATGGGTGGCGACCTCGTCTGGATCATGACACCAGTGGTCAGACTGCCCGGCCGCGCAAATGAGACGGTGCGTCCCCGGGAGGTCCCCGTTTCCGCCGGATTTTTCGGCGCCATGCAGATCCGCTGGGTGGCGGGCCGGGACTTCCAGCCCGAAGATATTGTGACCACTTCCCGATCGGTAATTGTGAACCGGGCGTTCGTCGAAAAGTTCTTCCTGGGGCGAGATCCTATAGGCCAGCGCTTCGATAAGTTGACCGACGATCCGGAACCTGTCCCGCAACAGATCATCGGAGTGGTCGAGAATGTCCGCTACAACAACCTCCGCGAACCCGAGCGGCCTGCGATTTACACGCCGCTACAAGATCTGGCTGGAGCCACGGTAAACATCCGCACGAGTTCGAACCCCGTTGCGCTGATGCCGCGGCTTCGTAAGGAAATCGAAACCGCCGCTCCGACGCTAATGGTCCGCGGAAGCATTTTGCTTCGGACCCAGATCGATAACATTCTGATCAGGGAACGTCTCCTGGCACTGTTCGCAGGGTTTTTCTCTTTGGTCGCCGTGCTGCTGGCGGGCGTTGGACTTTATGGCGTCATCAACTACGCGGTGGTCCGGCGAGCTCGCGAGCTAGGTATCCGGGTAGCGATGGGCGCGCGCCGCTCCGCGATCATCCGTCTGATCGTCTCGGATACCTCAATACCTGTCATCACGGGCATGGCACTTGGTCTGGCCGGTGGAATCGCAATGTCGCACTACCTGGCCTCTCAGTTATTCGGCGTTACGCCGACTGATTTCTGGAGCGTGGCCACCCCGCTTGCGTGCGTACTGATCGCAGCCGTTGCAGCCGTTGTCCCTCCGGCCCTCCGCGCTGCGCGCGCTGACCCGCTCATCGCCTTGCGCCACGAATGACGATATAATTCAGCACTACGCCTTCGCGCACCTGTAGGGCACTTGAAATGGCGCTCAAAATCAAAAGCACGGGGAAGAATTCGCAATCCCAGGATGTCTTTCCGGTAGATCGCGTCCAAGACAAATTTGCAGGTGCACTGAACGTGCTGATCGAACAAGTCAAGCGCGACCGCTCCGTCCTGGCCGTCATCTTGTGTGGCAGCCTGTCACACGACACGGTCTGGGCCAAGTCCGATATCGATCTGGTACTTGTAACGATCGACGACAAAAAAGTTCCCGCGGCAGACCTGGCGCTCTATGCGGATGGGATCAATGTACACGCCGTACTCATGCCTCGGACGGAGTTTCGCAAGACGGTGGAAGGATCCATTCGTAACTCGTTCGCCCATTCCTTCATCGCTAAAGGGCGGCTGCTCTACACTCACGATGACACCATCGCTGAGCTCTGTACGCGGCTGCACGCGATAGGCGAACGTGACACCCAGCTGCAGTTGCTGGCAGCGGGCGCGGGCGCGCTGGCCGCAGTCTATAAAGCGCACAAGTGGTTTGCTACGCGCGGCGATCTCGACTACACGGCGCTGTGGATACTTTACGCCGCCACACCGCTGGCTAAGATCGAGGCGTTGAGCGCGCGCCTGCTGGTGGATCGCGAGGTGCTTCTCCAAGCGACCAGGTTGAATCCCGACTTCTTCAAGGTCGTTTACTCCGATGTGCTGAATAACAAGAAAACCAAGGCCACTGTGCAAGCCGCGTTATCCGCCATCGACGCCTACCTGGAGCAGCGGGAACTCCTGCTATTTGGACCTGTGATCGATCATTTGCGAGACGTGGGGGAGGCGCGTTCGGCAACGGAAATCGAAGACCATTTCAAGCGAAACTTCGGCGTTGTGGGCGTGACCGGGGCGTGTGAATATCTGGCGGACCAAGGCATCTTGGGCAAGGTACCTCTGCAGGTACGCCTTACCAAGAAGAGTAATGTGGATGTGCAGGAACTGGCGTTCTTTCACATCGGCGGGGTACCCGATGAGTTCTAAACCCAGGCCGGCCACTCGCAAGCCGGCCCCGCGCACTACCATCGCGGTACAGGGCGCGCGCGTCAACAATCTGAAGAACGTGTCCGTGGAGCTCCCCGCGCGACAGCATGATCGTTGTTACGGGATTATCGGGTTCGGGCAAGTCCAGTCTGGCCTTTGATACGATCTACGCGGAAGGGCAGCGGCGCTACATGGAATCGCTTTCTACCTATGCGAAACGCTTTGTCGCCCAGGTGGCCAAACCCGACGTCGATTTCATCTTCGGGCTTTCGCCGGTCATCTCGATCGAGCAGAAAACAACCGGCAACAACCCGCGCTCCACCGTCGGCACCATGACGGATATCGCCAGTTACCTGAACTTGCTCTTCGCGACCATAGCGGAGCCGCATTGCCCCCGCACGGGGGACCGGGTGCCAAGCAAAAGCGCGAGCCAGATTCTGGATGCCATATTGGCCTTGCCCGGAGGTGCCAGCGTCGAGCTGCGCGCGCCGGTGTTCCCGGTCTATGGAGAGGATCTCGACTTCGTCTTTACGGAAGTCCGTAAGAAGGGCTGCCGCGAGCTCATCATTGATGGAAAGCGGCTGGATATCTCTGCCGAGGTTGCGCTCGACGATGAGAATGTGCATGACATGGATGCCGTAGTGGATCGCTTCGTCGTCAGCCAGAAACACGAGAAAGCCATCAAGGCGGGAATTGCAGCGACTCTATTGGTAGGCGACAGCCTGATGCGAATCGAGGTGCTCAAGGGTGCCGGGAAACCGGAGACCGAGCGCTTCTACAAAAGCCTGTGCAGCCCCACCCAGCACTTCGTCTACGGCGGGATCGAACCGGAGTACTTCATGTTCAACAACCCGGAGAGCGCCTGCCGAACCTGCGGAGGCCTAGGCATGCATAAGGTTACGCATCCGGAACTGCTGGTGCCCGATCCGGCTCGCAGCATTCTGGGCGGCTGCTTTGTGCGGGAAGCATTCAAATACAATCCGGACACATGGGATGGCCGTGTGATGTATAGCTTGGCCAAGATGCTGCGCTTCTCTCTCGAAACCCCTTGGGCTAAGCTGCCCGAACCAGTTCGCAATGCCATCCTGTATGGCCTGGATGGAAAGAAGCTGCGTACGTCCGTACCGCCCGATGCCAAGGTAAAACGCGATGAGTTCGAAGGTCATGAAGTGGGCTTTGGTGGAATTGCCCGCCGTATCGAGCGTAATTATCGCCGCTACCGGCAGCGGGGTGAAACCAGCTCGGGGATGGAGGAATGGCTCGACAAAGTCATGGTGGAGCGCACCTGCCCCGATTGCAAAGGGGCGCGCCTTAGGGCCACCCGGCTGCTCTTCACCATCGCAGGCACATCCATCCACCAGATGGGATCTCTCAATTTCGATGAGCTGCACACCTTCCTCGCTACGCTCAAACCGGCTGGGCGGGGCGCGGATGCGGGCCGTCAGGTGCTCTCTGAGATCCGCGCTCGCCTGCAACTGCTGCTGGGCATCGGACTCGACTATCTCAACCTCAATCGCCGCTCCGGCACGTTGTCTGGCGGCGAATCCCAGCGTATCCGGCTATCCACTCAGATCGGCTCAGGTTTGATGGGCATGCTGTACGTGCTGGACGAGCCCAGCATCGGATTGCATCCCAAAGACAACGTAAAAATGATCGCGACGCTTGAAAGCCTGCGGGATATCGGTAACACCTTGATCGTCGTGGAGCACGATGAAGACACCATACGTTCCGCGGACCACATCGTAGAGATGGGCCCGGGACCTGGCGTGCACGGCGGCCGCGTGGTGGCGCAAGGGACGCTGGAGGACATCCTCGCGTGCAAAGCGTCGCCGACCGGGCAGTTTCTCTCAGGAAAACGGTTCATCGCCACTCCCTGGCAGCGCCGCAAAGGCAGCGGCCAATCGCTGATCGTTCACGGGGCTCGCGAGAATAATTTGAAGTCCGTGAATGTGGCATTCCCGCTGGGCAAGTTGATCGCAATCACAGGTGCCTCCGGTTCCGGCAAGAGCACGCTCATCAATGAGATCCTGTTCAAAGCTCTGTGGAAGCGCCTGGTCGACACGCGGACTTTGCCCGGCGATCACGATAGCCTGGAGGGCGCTGAGTACGTATACAAGGTCGTCAATATCGACCAGTCTCCGATCGGCCGCAACAGCCGTTCCAACCCCGCCACCTACATCGGCTTCTACGACTCCATCCGCGAGCTGTTCACACGCGCGCCGCTCTCGATCGAGCGCGGCTATAAAGCAGGGCGTTTCAGCTTCAACGTGAAGGGCGGCCGCTGTGAGGAGTGCCAGGGCGAGGGCGTCATCACCACCCAGCTCTACTTCATGCCGGACGTGGAAGTAACCTGCGGGGTCTGCAAGGGAGCGCGCTTTGGCGCCGAAACGCTGGAGGTCACCTGGCGGGGCAAAACCATCACCGAGGTGCTCAACATGGCCGTGGAGGAAGCGGTGAGCTTCTTTGAAGGCGAGCCGGCCGTGAGTAAAAAGATCGATGTCCTTAACGATCTGGGCCTGGCTTACCTGACCCTGGGCCAGTCCGCTACCACGCTCTCGGGAGGCGAAGCACAGCGCATCAAGATCGCAGCAGAACTGTCCCGGCTGCAGCGTTCCAAGCACACCCTCTACATTTTGGATGAGCCGACCACGGGCCTGCATTTAGCCGATGTCGAGCGGCTGCTGCAATGTCTCAATCGTCTGGTGGATGCTGGCCATACCGTGCTGGTAATCGAGCATCATCTGGATGTCATCAAAACCGCCGATCACGTCATCGATCTCGGCCCGGAAGGCGGCCATGGGGGCGGGGAAGTGGTAGCGACGGGCACTCCGGAGGCGATCGCAGCCTGCAAGCAGTCTTTTACGGGGAGGTTTCTGAAGGCTCGGATGTAACAGGCTAAACGGCGGGTTTACGTTACACTGAGATTTCATCTACATGCAACAGAAAATTCGTTCCACGACCATACTGTGCGTGCGCAAGGCGGGGAAGGTCGTGATGGCGGGCGACGGTCAGGTCACGCTCGGCCAGGAGATTTTGAAATCCACCGCTCGCAAGCTGCGCCGCCTTTATAACAATAAGATCTTAGCTGGTTTTGCCGGTTCCACCGCCGATGCCTTTGCACTTTTCGCCCGTTTTGAATCCAAGTTGGAGCAGCATAACGGGAACCTCCCGCGCAGCGTCGTGGAACTTGCCAAAGAGTGGCGCACCGATCGCGTTCTTCGGCATTTGGAAGCGCTGCTACTAGTGGCCGATCACCAAAACACTTATATCGTGAGCGGTAACGGCGATGTGATTGAGCCCGACAACGACATCGCCGCTATCGGATCCGGCGGACCATTCGCGAAAGCCGCCGCTACCGCTTTGATCGAGAATACTAAGCTTGGATCGAAGGAAATCGCTGAAAAAGCCATGATGATCGCCGGTAAAATCTGTATTTATACCAACGAAGTCGTCAACTTCGAGGAGCTCTGACGTGGTGATCTATCTGCCGGGTCAGCCGGACGATCAAGGGCCGGTCCTCGATGAGCTAACCCCTCGCGAAATCGTCCGGGAACTCGATAAATATGTGATTGGCCAAGCCGACGCCAAGAAAGCCGTCGCGATCGCCTTACGAAATCGTATCCGGCGCCAAAAGCTGGAGCCTGAAATGGCCGAGGAGGTGATGCCGAAGAACATCCTCATGATTGGCCCCACCGGGGTGGGGAAAACTGAGATCGCGCGACGCCTGGCCAAACTCGCCAACTCACCATTCCTAAAGGTCGAAGCCAGCAAGTTCACCGAGGTCGGGTACGTGGGCCGGGATGTGGAAGCCATGATCCGGGATTTGGTGGATATCTCGATCGACATGGTCCGGGAGCAGCGGCTGGAAGAGGTCGGCGAGCGGGCCGAGCGCAACGCCGAGGAGCGCTTACTGGACTTGCTGATGCCCCCGCCGGCAGAGAGTTCCGAATCTGTCGACCGCACTCGTGAGAAGCTGCGCGAACGTCTGCGGGCGGGCAAGCTGGACGATCGCATGGTGGAGATCGATGTCAAAGATCGCGGTCCCACCTTTGAACTGTCCAGCAATTCCGGCGTTGAAGAGATGGACATCAACTTAAAGGATGTCTTACCCGGCCTGTTCGGGCAGCGCACTCGCAAACGCAAGATGCGGGTGGCCGAGGCGCTGGACTACCTGGTCCAGGAAGAAGAGCAGAAGCTGATCGACATGGACCAGGTCACCCGGCTGGCCCTGGATCGGGTGGAGCGCAGCGGGATCATTTTCCTGGACGAAATCGATAAGATCGCCGGGCGCGAATCGGGGCATGGACCGGACGTGAGCCGCGAAGGCGTCCAGCGCGACATTCTGCCAATTGTAGAAGGCACCACGGTCAATACGCGGCATGGTTTTGTGCGCACCGACCACATCCTATTCGTGGCGGCGGGGGCCTTCCATGTTTCCAAACCGAGCGACCTCATCCCCGAACTGCAAGGGCGGTTCCCGATCCGGGTAGAGTTGAAATCGCTCACCGAGCAGGACTTTATCCGCATCCTGAAGGAGCCCAAGAACGCCCTGATCAAGCAGTATATGGCGCTCCTGGATACCGAGGGAATCAAGCTGCTGTTTACCGACGATGCCTTGGAAGCAATTGCCGGTTTCGCGGCGCGCGTCAACGAAATCGCGGAGAACATCGGGGCTCGCCGCCTGCATACCATCATGGAGAAACTGCTGGAAGAGATCTCGTTCGAAGGTCCGGACCTCAAGAAGAAGAATGTCAAGATCGATGCAGCTTACGTTCGCAAGCAACTCGCGGAGATCGTGAAAGATCAGGATTTGAGCCGGTACATCCTGTAATCCGGCTGCGAACTGAACGCGCATGAACCTGAACAAAGCTGGGCTGGCCTGTGCGGCGGGGCTGTGCCTGACCGCTTGCGGTTATGTGGGCGAGCCCCTGTATCCAGCGCTGAATATACCGAAGGCAACGGTGGATTTGACGGCGGTGGAGCGGGGAAACAACCTGGACGTGAATTTCACGATACCGGCCTTGACCACGGAAGGACTGATCGTCAAGCAAATCGGCGGTGTAGAACTGCGTATCGGCCCCAATCCGTCGATGCCTTTTGAAGTAGGGAAATGGTCCAACTCGGCTATGACAATTGAAGTTCCTGCACCCGAGAAGGCCGGCCCTATGCACGTGAGTGTTCCTGTTCAGCGGTCGTTCATCGGGCGGGAGATGGTGCTCGGCGTTCGTACCATCGGTGCTAAGGGCCGAGCGTCGGACTGGTCGAACCTGGTTACTTTGGCCGTGGAGCATCCGGTGGGAAGCCCTGTCGATCTCACTTCGGTCCTCAACGAAAAGGGAGTGCTGCTGACATGGAAAGCTCCGGGCGGTGTGACCTTCCGGATCTTCCGCAAGGCGCAAGGCGAACCCCAGCCGACTCCGCTAGCCATGGCCGCCGACCACCAATATCTAGATACGACGG
>JBBSHP010000078.1:0-10816 GCA_038232555.1 Bryobacterales bacterium | reverse complement strand
GGGTAGCAGCCTCGCGATAACACTTATCCGATGTGACGTAAACCAGCGCCCGGACTGAAGGCGTCGCCCGCACCGCTTCCAGCAGGTTCACAGAACCAGCCACATTGGTTTCAAACGTTTGCTTGGGCTCAACGTATGAGCGCCGGACCAGAGCTTGGGCGGCAAGGTGGAAGACGAACTCGGGAGCGGCGTTGCGGAGCGCGGTTTCCAAGCCTCCGGCGTCGCGGATGTCACCTTCAATGTGCCGCATACGCTGCGAGAGGCCCAGCCGGTGGAAATGGTCCTGCTCACGCTCCGGGGCAAGCGCAAATCCAGTCACCTCGGCACCCAGCAGAGTAAGCCACGATGATAGCCACGAACCTTTGAAACCCGTGTGACCGGTCACGAAGACGCGCCGGTTTGCGTACGTCTCTCGTAAAGTCTTGATCGTCACCACACTCTCCACGGCGCTGAGCCCCCGTCCCACAAGGCCTCCAGTCGCTGCTTGTCCCGCAGCGTGTCCATACATTGCCAAAAGCCGGGATGCCGGAAAGCCATTAATTCGCCATCCTCCGCCAGTCTCTCGAGTGGTTCGCCTTCGAGCGTAGTTTGATCGTCTTTCAAATAGTCGAAAATTCCCGGCTCAAAAACGAAATAGCCGCCATTGATCCAGCCTTCCGAGGTTTGCGGCTTCTCTTGGAAGTCGCTCACACGGTCGCCATCGAAAGTCATCGTTCCGAAGCGGGCCGGTGGCCGCACTGCCGTCAATGTCGCCAGCCGCCCGTGCTTCTGATGAAACGCCAACAGTTCGGCGATGTTGATATCCGCCACTCCGTCGCCATAGGTGAGCATGAAAGTTCCGCCATCGCGCAACATTGGCTCGAGCCGCTGCAGCCTCCCGCCGGTCAGAGTATGCAAACCCGTATCGATGATGCGTACTTCCCAATCCGCGCGATGGATGTTGTGGTATTCGATCGCTCCCGTGCACAAGTTGACAGTGATGTCACTCTGAGTGGCCCGGTAACTGACGAAATAATCTTTGATACATTCGCCCTTATATCCAGCGGCCAGAACGAATCGCTTCAAGCCGAAGTGGGCATAAGTGCTCATGATGTGCCACACAATTGGGTAGCCGCCCACCTCAACGAGCGGCTTCGGGCGTGCCGCGGTCTCTTCGGCGAGACGCGTACCCAGTCCACCGGCCAGGATCACCGTTCTCATGCAGCGCCTCTCTCAGAAGCTACGTAAATGTTCCAGTAAAACCAACCCATCATCGCTGCGGTCACAAGGGACGACAAATGCAAGCCGATCAGCGCACCGGTAACTCCGAAAGCGCGCGCCAACGGGATACCGGCCGCAAGGGCACTCACTACCGAGCCCAGATAACACCAGAAAGTCCGGTCGGGGCGCTCCAAGGCGCGCAGTCCATTGCCCAGCACTGCGGTGGCACACGTTCCGAGCGGGAGCATCCCTGCGAGCAGGAAAGGCCAGCCGGCGTATTGTCCATATTTGCCTGCGTAGAAGAGTTGAAAAACATGGCTGCGGGCAAACCAGAGCACCACTCCATACGCCAGCGCCCCACCGCAAAAGAGGGTGAGGAACAGAAGCATGGTCCGGTTCATCTTGCGAAATCCGCCACTGTCGCGATCCCGCACCAACATAGGAACCAGCAGCATGCTCAGGGCGGCAATGGCCTGCAGTACCGGCATGATGAAATTCATCAGAGCGCGTAATCCGGCCGTAGCCTCCAGACCGAGCCAAGCCGGCAAGAGCGCGTAGTAGATGCTGCCGGGGAACCAACTGATCGCCGAGGAAGCAATGGCCCACCGGCCATACCGCCAGTGATCCGTGGCTACTTCGCGCAGAGCGGGTTCGCTCGATCGTCTCAACACGCCGGTTCCAAAGCGCGCAAACAGGATCAGGCTGGCCAGCAAACTGGCCGCTCCCATGGCGACAAAGGCGGTAGCCGTCGAGAGTTGGCCGGTGGCCTGCAACACCCACATGCAGCCCATCACTCCAGTGAAGTAGAGAGCCCCTCCCAAGACGCCCCAACCTGGTTGGAGCAGCACATAGAAGACCCGGCGGACCAGCCAGAACAGCAAAATCGCAGCACCGCTGAAGGCCAGCCCGATGAACGCTCCGCCGGCGGTGGCCGAGTACGCTTTGCCCAGCACGAACGCCGTTATGAACAGAAGCACAGTGCCCGGACCCATCAAGGCCCCATGCGCCTGCAGCAAAACTCGTACATAGCTCGGAAACATGCGTTGGTACTTGCCTGAGCCGAATACCATTAACGGCTCGATCAAGAGCGCGGTGTGCACCACGGCAAACAGGAGAAACACCGAGTAGGCCAGTGAAAAAGCTCCGTATTCGGCGGGAGCCAGCCAACGCGCGAGAAGGATATTAACCGCGAAATTGGCGCCCGAAAACAGCGCCTGGTCCGAGATGGCGAAGGCGGCTTTACCCACAAAGCTGAGACCTCTTCGCCCCGCCTGGTCCCGAGCCGGCGTAGCTTCATCAGACTCTGGAGAACTTCCGACCGAAGCCGGCGCCAGAGCCTCTTCGAGTTCAAGCGGCATGGCTCTTGTTCGCGCCGGTTCGAGCGATTTCACGGACGCTGGCAGTAAGATAATCAACGCCCTGATCTGAGAGCCTCGGGTGCACCGGGAGGCTCACGTACTTGTGAAAGGCCGCTTCGGCGACCGGGCACTCGCCTTCGAAATGTCCCAGTCTCTGGTAAGCCGTGGTGAGGTGAATCGGCATGTAATGGGACCAGACCTTGATGCGCCGGTTGGTGTACATTTCCCACATAAAATCCTCTTTATTGAGCGGGAAGCTGGGTTCGATTTGCACGCAGTAGCTATGCCACGAGCTCTCGTTTTCCGAGCCGGGCTGGGGCAGCGTCAGCCCCTCGATCCCGCTTAACTGTTCCGTATAGCGGCGTGCGATTTGCTGCCGCCGCGCATTCCAGCCATCCAGCTTGCGCAATTGCACCAAGCCCACCGCCGCTTGCGCGTCCGTCATACGGAAATTAAAACCGACGTCGTCGAAATCGAAATACCAGTAGTTCTTGCCCATGGGCCTACGACTCTCATCGACCGATAAGTACTTTCGCTTCGGTCCATAAGCGCGGGCACACAAAGAGCGGTACGAGAACATCCGCTCTTCGAGCATGGGATTGCTGGTAGTGAGCATGCCACCCTCGCCGAGCGTGGTCATGTTTTTCTGCTGGTGAAAGCTGAACACCCCGATATCGCCCAACGATCCCGCTTTGCGACCCTTGTAAGTAGCGCCAGCGGCGTGAGCGGCATCTTCTACGACGGTGATCCCCTTAGGTCCAGCCAAGTGCATCAGAGCATCCATATCGCAGCACCGGCCATATAAATGGACGGGGATGATCGCCTTGGTATGCGGCGTAATCTTCCGGGCAACCGACTCTGGGTCAAGATTCAAGGTTTTTGGATCGACGTCGGCGAACACTACGGTAGCGCCCTGTAAGGCCGCCGCATTGGCCGTAGCGATCCAACTGAGGGGCGTCGTGATTACTTGATCACCGGGCGCCACCCGGGCGGCGATCATCGCGAGTTGCAGACCCGCGGTTGCTGACGTTACCGCCAAGGCCGAAGTCGTCCCACAGTAGTTGGCGAATGCCCTCTCGAACTCCTGGGTCTTCGGCCCACACGAAGGAGCCGAAGCGCGCAGCACTTCCGCGAGCGCGGTTAGCTCTTCTTCGCCATATTGAGAACCATGATTGAACTCGAGCTCATAAAGAGCTCCTGCAGGTAACATCGATTCGCTCCTTTTCAGATCCATACTGATTCCTTCACTCCTCCCCTTCGTGCAGCTGGCGTCAGCCGACTTTGGTGGGGCGGTGCGCCCCGTAGCCGCGGTAATCATATGCATACCCTCCGGCCTTGAGATCGTAATCGTTGAGAATACTTCCGAGAACCGGCGTCCGGTCTTCTTGAAATCTGCTCAAAGCCATGCCGGCGTCGTCGCGGGACGTCTCCGAGGCCCGGAAAACGAGAATCACTCCGTCCGACAGACGCCCCATCAAGCGAGCATCCGCGAAGTTCAATACGGGGGGCGTGTCGATCAGCACAGCGTGAAATTCCAACCGAAAACGCGCTAGCACATCGGCCAGCCGCTCGTGATAGCGGAGGCTCGCGATGTTCTTATCGCCCGTTCCGCTGGGAAGTACATACAGACCTGGTACCCGCGTTTCGAAGGCCAGGTCTTCGAAGGCGTACTCCTCCACAGGGCACTCTTCCTCCAACAGATTCCCGAGACCCCACCGATTATCCAGTCCAAAGATGTCGTGCAGCCGCGGCTTCCGGATATCCCCATCGACCAAGAGGATTCTACGGTTTGTATTTGCCATGGAAATTCCCAGATTGGATACAACCGTCGTCTTACCCTCCGACGGATTCGGACTGGTCAGGACGAAAACCCTGGGCCGTTTTTCGTTTTGCCCCGTGAACCACACTGAAGCAAGGGCCGTCCGGAACGATTCAGCCAGCGGCGATAGCTCGCTCTTCCAACTGGCCAATTCTATCGGCTCCTGAGGTCGTCGCTTCAGCCGGGAGCCATCTCCGTTGAGGTCGATCACGATCTCGTCCTGACGCAACACGGGAGGACCTGCCGTTGCACGGTTGGCTCTCGGAATGATGCCCAGTTCCTGCAGATTCAAGTACGCCCCGGACTCTCCCGGAGCCTTGAAACATCGATCGGTTTGCTCACGCACAAAGACGTAGGCAATACTCAAAAACAGACCGGCAATCAAACCCATCCCGGCATTGAATCCAACTTTGGGCTTGTAAGGCTGCCCGGGACGCTTGGCCGGGCTGATCACGCGAATGTTGCTGGCTCGAATCGCCGAAGTGATATCCGCCTCGCGCACCTTCTGCAGCATCGAATCGTACAGCGCCCGGTTGGTTTCCACCTCGCGCTTCAACGTTTGGTAATGCACCGAGGTGGCCGCCTGATCGGACACTACTCCGGTTTGTGAGTTGTAGGTTCCGCCCAGCAGCTTCTCGCGGCGCTGAGCAGCTTGAAACTCGTTCTTAATGCGCTCCAGTATGTTGGCCCGCTGATTTTTGAGGATCGCTTCCAACTCGGCCACCTGCGCCTTGACATTCTTTAATTTGTAGTAGCCGGGCTGGAAGGTGGAATTCAACTCCGCCATTTGGCGCCGCAACTCGGTCAGCTTTACTTGCGCGTCGCGGAGCGGTCCATCGTCTAATACATCCGGAAGGGATTCCGGAGAACTCTTCATCGCCATCTCATACTTGGATTGGCGGGTTACCCGCTCGGCCTGTGCTCGAGAAAACTCTTCCTGCACCTGCCGAAGCCGGTCCTGGGCTACAGTCGAGCTCTCCTGTTGATTGAAAATCAGTCCGGTTGCGCGGGCATAGGTCTGCAAATCGTCGGCGGCTTTTTCGAGATTGCCCTTCAATGTCTCCAATTCACGCGAAAGCCACTTGGCGATTCTTTGGCGCGCTTTCCACCGGTTGTCGAGATTCTGCTCGATGAATTCGTCGGCCAGGGTGTTGGCCACGTTCGCAGCAACTTCCGGATCCGGGGCGTCGTACGATAGTTCCACAATGTGGCTCTGACTCGAAGCCCGCACCGTGAGGTTTTGGACCGCACCGCTCAGTACCGCTTCGTGTGACGGTTGGGGCGATCGCAGCCCCAGGCTCCGCCGCACCCTGGCGAGGGGACCTGGGGCATTGACCAATTCTGGCTTCTGATGCAGCTTCAGGTTGGTCAGAGTTTTGTCCAGGAGTGCATCGTCCTGCAGAATCCGGGCTTGTGTCTCTACGTAAGTTTCGAGCGAAGACGGGCCGCCCGAAGCGGCCGGGTCCATGTCCTTCTGGTTAAGAAAATTCTCGTTGGGACCTTGCACCTCGAGGGCCGTACGCGCTTGGTACATAGGGGTCTGGAATAGACCAATCATTCCGCCAATCAAGGCAAATGCCGCGGTAATCCCCAGGATTAGCCACTTACGGCGCGCCAGCATATGGCCGTACTCGCGCAGCCCTCCGCCAGTGGAAGGGGGCTGCCGGCGCTCCAGCATTGCAGGCGAAACCAACTGGACCTGCAAAGTTGGGAGTGCGACCGGCTTTCCTCGCAGCATCAACTCGCGGTCCGGACTGGCGCGATGACCATCGGGCCCATAGCCGTTACTTTCGCCGTTCATCGCAGACGCTCCGTTTCCGTTTAGCGGCGCCATACAACGCCTGTGCCAATCTGAATAGCTGCCTCGATCGCCCGCAAACTGGCCCGCTTGGTGGCGCTGCTAGGAATAAACAAGATGTCTTGCGCGCGTAAATCGAAATCACTCGATTTACCCTCAAAGATCTTCTTCAAATCAACCGGTATCTCTTCCCGCTCCGACCCGTTCTTAGCGCGTAGGACACGCGCGTTTTGCGGCGCAGCCGTGCGGTTGACCCCCCCGGCCAGAGATAAAGCCTCCAGTAGCGACATCTTCTCGCGGTCATTGAGCACATAACCGCCTGTTTTCTGAACTTCGCCGATAACGAAGACCATCTGAGCGCGTGGCACAGTTATCACATCGTCCGGACGGACCAAAATATTTTGAGAAGGGTCCTTGGCCTCCATCAGCATCTTCAAATCGACAGAGGCACTGCTGTAATGCCCCGATGTATCTGGCTTGGCGTTTGGCAGCGGAAGAGGGCCCCATTTCAAATCGCGCGTTATGTTCACAAAGCTGCCGCTGTCCGCGCGCAGCCCGCCCGCCATGGTGAGCAATTCCACTAGAGTTTTGCGGCCACGCAACTGCAGAACTCCCGGGGTGTTGACAGCGCCCAGTACCGAGGCGGGCTGGCTCCGGAACTCCTCCACGCCCACCGCTACCTGCGGTTCGCGAATGATGCTACCGAGCTTAGTTATCAACTCGGTACGGAGAGCCTCTACGGTCAGCCCAGACGCCCGCAGTTTGCCAATGAAGGGCAAATCGATGTAGCCGTTCATATCGATTCGAACGGGCTTCTCCGCCAACTCGGGCGATTGCAGTACACGGATCGTAATTAGATCATCGGGGCCTAGAAGATAGCTGTCGGTCTCAACAGCTTGTACTGGGTTTCCGGCCAGGCACACTAGGATTGCAATCAATACAGCGCAGCGGACACTCATGGTCGATGACTGAGTTTAGAATTTTATGATCTTTTTGAAAAGGAGCAACAGTACTGGGACGTACCGTTATCGGTTTGCTGCGGAGTGGTACTTCTTAGTGCAAAACTGAGTAGAAAGCGGGGGAATGAATCAGGTGGAAGGTAATAGCCGCGCCCACGTATGCCAGTACTGTCATGTAAGCGAACTGAACGGCAGGCCACTTCCACCCCCCCGTTTCCCGCCGCACCACTGCGATAGTGGACATGCACTGCATGGCGAACGCGAAGAAGATCATCAACGCCACCGCTCCCGCTGGAGTCAAATCGCGTTGTAGGGCTTGCTGCAAACCTTCCGATTCAGCCTTTCCTTCTATGCCGTAGATGGTTCCCAGAGTCCCCACAATCACTTCGCGCGCAACCAGGGAGCTTAGTAGACCGATGCCGATTTTCCAATTGAAGCCCAGCGGTTGGATAACCGGCTCAATGCTATGGCCAATCATGCCAGCCACACTGTGTTCGAGGTCCGGGGGCTTGCCGTCGTGCAAAGGCACATGCGCCAGAACCCAGAGCACCACCGATACAACCAGGATTACTGTTCCGGCCCTCCGCAGGAATATCTTGGAGCGGTCCAAAAGCCGTAGTCCCAGGGACCGAAACGTGGGCCACCGGTAGGGTGGCATTTCCAGCACAAATGAAGAACGCTGGCTTCTCAAAATTGATGATTTCAGCAGCCGGGCCGTTCCCACCGCGGCCACAAATCCGAGTAGGTAAAGACCTAGCAACATCGCGGCTTGAGTCCCTAGAAATCTGCCCAGCAACTGCCGTTGCGGTATGAAGGCCGCGATCAGCAGCGTGTACACCGGGAGTCGCGCCGAACACGTCATGAAAGGCGCAATCATGATGGTCGCGAGGCGGTCGCGCTTGTTCTCGATAGTTCGGGTGGCCATGATCGCCGGAACCGCGCAAGCGTATGCAGAAAGTAGTGGAATGAACGACTTACCCTGCAACCCGAATTTCGCCATAGTACGGTCCGCAATCAGAGCCGCCCGGGCCAGATAACCCGAATCCTCGAGAATGCCGATGAACAGGAAGAGCAGCAGTATTTGTGGCAAAAACACGATCACGGAACCAACCCCGCTCCACACCCCTTCGATTAGCAACGATCGGAAAATCGAATCCGGTAGAACCGTGGCGATCCATTGCCCTGAACTCTGGACCAGGCTCGAAAGCCAGTCCATGATTGGTTTTGCTCCGTAGAAAATCGTCTGGAAGACAGCCATGACGACGGCAATAAAAATCAGCGGGCCCGCCAGCGGATGCAGGAATACTCTATCCAGACGCCGCGTCCACAACGGAGGAGCAGGAGCCTCGTAAGCAGCGCCGTTACCTACTTCCTGCGCCCACCGTCGGCATTTGGGTACATCTTGCAAAATGGGCAACTCCACCAATGGCTTGGTGAGCGAACTAGTTCCCTGCGCCGTACCTTCCATGAACTGCAGAACTTTGTCAACGCCCTCCCCGCAGCGTGCACTGATCAGCGCCACCGGTGCGCCAATCTGGCTAGCCAAGGCAGCGGTGTCGATCTTGCCTGCCCTGCTGCGAAGATCGTCGGCCATGTTGAGAATCACCAGCGTGGGTAGCTTCAGGCTCAAAATGGGTGCGGCTAGCACCAGGTGGCGGCCTAAATTCGTGCAATCCAGTATCAATAGGATCGCGTCCGGCTTAGGAGTTCCCGGCACCACGCCCGCGAGCACGTCCCGCGTCACTTGTTCATCTTCGGATCGCGGGTTCAAACTGTACACACCAGGCAGATCCACCAGAACTACAGGCTGCTGGTTTTTCATCCTGGCCTGACCGACCCGCTGCTCCACTGTGACCCCGGGGAAATTGGCCACCTTTTGGTGGAGCCCCGTCAGGCGGTTGAAAAGAGTCGATTTGCCTGAGTTAGGAGGCCCGATGATGGCCACCACGTGTGGGGCCGCAGACCGTAGCCGGGGAGTAGGCGCAACGATGGCGCATCCCCCTCCGCAATCGTGGCAGTCGCTCATGCAGGTTCCTGTGTCATCCCAGTCCGTCCGGCAGGTTCATAGGCGCATCTTCCTCGCGCAAAATCATCCGTTTAGCCGTCTCTCGCCGGAGAGCTATTTCTGACCCATCCACTCGATATACCCGAGGTTCACCACCGGGAGCGCTTAGAGCAGGAGTCACCAAATGTCCTGGCAGAAATCCCAGTTCCATCAACCGTCGGGCGACTTCATCCGGCAAGTCGAGCCTGTCCAAAACTCCCGTTTGGTTCTCTCGAAGTTCCGCCAGGTTGTTGGGGGCAATCCTTCGACGCTCAGCCTTTCGGAACCCGAGAGCCATGTCAAGCACCATTATAGCGAATCCGACCGAATTGGTCCGACTTTTCTGAGGAAAGTTGTAAATTTTGAAGCTGGGACTTGACATATGCTTACTAAGATTTTATACTGGATTCAGAGTGAGATATTTATTAGGAGGTATTACTCAAATGGCAATCTCGAGAACAAATCCCTATTCTGAACTGGACGACTTCCCCACGGGCCTTCGGCTCTTCCAAGACACCTTTAGCCGGATGCTGAGCGAACCCAGCACTTCCCGGCCCTGAAATCCGTCAGTCGATATTTTTGACGGAGAATGAGTTGGTGCTGCATGCCGACCTCCCTGGCGTGAAGATGGAAGACATTGACATCCAGATGGAGAATGGCACGCTTGCATTGAAGGGTGAGCGCAAGTTCGCACAAAATGAACAGCATAAGGGTTTCCACCGGATTGAGCGGAGCTACGGATCATTCGTGCGGTATTTCAGTCTGCCCGACACCGTAGACACCGAACACGTCCGAGCCGAGTTCGCACAAGGCGTTCTAACGGTGACCCTGCCGAAAAAAGAAGTGGCTAAACCTAAATCGGTAAAAGTCCAAGTTGGCGGGAACGGCAGCAGCGACGGCAAGTAAGCCGATCCGCTAATTCAGTAGCGTATTATGGAAGCGGGCGGAGGCTCTTCGGAGCGTCCGCCCTTTTCTTTCCCATGCCAACCGTTCGAGTGAATCACAAAGGTGCGGACCGCCTGGCGTCGGGGCACCCCTGGGTTTTCGGCTCCGACATTCTTGATCGGGGCGGGGCCGATCCTGGCGACTCAGTGACTGTTGTAGATCACCGAGCCATTGCTCTGGGCACCGCGCACTACAGTGCCAGTTCACAGATCAGTCTCCGTCTGCTCTCCAGACGTATCGAGCCGATTGATCGAGCCTTGCTCCTCCGGCGCATCGCTGCAGCGGAAGCGTTTCGAAAACGAGTGGTGGCCAACTCCGCCGCTTACCGCCTCATTCATGGTGAAGCCGATCAACTGCCTGGGCTCGTGATTGACCGTTATGGCGATTATTTCACCGTCCAAACTCTCAGTCAGGGCATGGATCGGCTCAAGGCTGATGTGGTCTCGTGTTTGGAAGAGCTATTCTCGCCGCGCGGGATTGCAGAGCGAAATGACGTGGGGGTGCGGAAGCACGAATCGTTGCCGTTGATCTGCGGAGTGCTTGCCGGGAACATACCGGAGATGGTGTCGATCAGGATGGACGGCTATGAGTGGCTTGCAAATCTTCTGCGAGGCCAGAAAACCGGCATTTTTCTGGATCAGCGTGAGAACTATCTGGCCGTGGCCCGGTACGCTCATGGTGACGCGCTCGACT
>JBBSHP010000077.1:0-10915 GCA_038232555.1 Bryobacterales bacterium | reverse complement strand
TGCAAGCCAATCCGGCGGACTTTGTCGCACTGGTGAGCCGAGCTACTCTGTACCAGAAATACGGGCTGGAATCTGACGCTCTTCAAGAGATGAAGAATCTCAGTGAGCAGTTCGGAGCAGACCGCCTGCGCGGCCTGGTGCATCAACTCGACGCGGGCCGGCGGGGCGAACAAGCGGAAGAAGAGGATAACATCAAGTCGGGCAACACGTACGCGTTGCTGGTGGGTATCTCGAAATACCAGAAACTGGACAAGCAGGACTGGCTGGCATACGCGGATCATGACGCGGCCACGTTCGCGGAGTTCCTACAGAGCCCGCGCGGCGGCTCGATCCCGGCCACTCGTATTCAGCTACTCATCACCGACAAGGCCACCACGGCCGCGATTCGGACTGGCATGAACCAGTTCCGGAAAGAGGCAACTCCGAAACGATACGGTGATCGTGCTGGTGGCCGCTCACGGAGTGCTGGACGACAAGACTAGCGATGCCTATATCGCACTTACGACAGTAATTCGGAAGATTTGCGCACTACCGGCATTTTGATGTGCGAGATCCAGGAGTTTATGAATGTGCGTCTGACTAAGGTGGGACGCGCTCTGGTGTATGTGGATGTGTGCCGGGCCGGAACCATCGGCACGATCAAGAGTAACAACGTCAACAGCGTGATGGGGCGAGTTACTCGGACTGATGGCGAGCCGCAGTACCGAACATTCGTGGGAAGGTCCGAACTGGGGTGGGGGCCACGGCGCATTCAGTTACTTCATCCTGCAAGGCCTGCCCGGCGAAGCCGACGAAATGGGCAACAAGGACGGGATCGTCAGCGTTAGTGAGCTGATTGAGTATGTGCGCAGCAAGGTGAAGGATTCGACGCAAGACGCACAACATTCGGTGGAGGCAAAGGACTCCATCAAGAACAGCGTTCAACTGGCGGATACCGAAAAGCCCGGGATCTCGCTGAGCGCCTGGACGCCGATCAAGAAAGGCCAGGGACGAGGGCGCGGGTTGCTGGCCCAGGCTCTGCCGCCAGCCCTGACGAAAAAGAAAAAGGCCAAGGAGCAGGATGTGGCGGATTTCGAGGCGGCCATCGAAGAGGGGCACTTCATCCCGGAGACTCCGGGGAGCGCCTACAATATTCTGCGCGATCGCCTGGTTTCCAAGTTAACCAAGCCGCAATACCGTATCGCGGAGAATGAGCTGCGCGTTGCACTGGAAGATCACGGCCAACAGGTGATCCTGCGGTATCTGGATGGCGAACAAACGCCTCAAACCTCCGAAGCTTTTCAGAGCGGCACGCGTTACTTTGAAGCCGCCAAGCTGCTGACACCGGATTCGTCTTTGCTGGAGAGCAAAGCTCTGTTCTGTCGAGGCCGCGTACAGATTTTTGCCAAACATTACCAGGAGGCGGTGCCCCTGTTGGAGCGTGCGGCGCGCATCGATCCGAAAGGAGCTTACTCCTTTAACGCGCTGGGAATCGGCTATTTGGAGCAAGCCAAATACGACTTAGCGATAGCGGCTTTTCAGGATGCAGTCCGGCTGGCGTCGCACTGGGCGTATCCACGGCACAATCTCGCGTTGGCGTATTCTGAAGCCGGCCAATATAACTTAGCGATCCGAGCTTACCAGGACGGAATCAAGATGGGGCCGCGTTTCGCGGATCTATCGTATAACCTGGGGCTGCTGTACCAACGTCTGAATCAAATCAACGCAAAGAAGCTGAACAAGCGTACCGCAAGGCGATTGCAATCTCGCCTGGCATGGCCGACGCTTACAATGCGCTCGGTCTTTTGTATGCCTCTTCCGGTAAGTCGTCCGACGCCGAAAAACAGTACCGGGAAGCACTTACTCGAACCCAATCTTCTCGCGGCCCGGCATAACCTGGGTCTGTTGCTGCTGCATCGAAAAGGCAGGCAAGACGACGCCTTTGACCTTTGGCGTGAAAACATCAGCAAGGATGCTAATCATCTGCCCTCCCGCCTGATCCTGGCAGAGGAACTCGCTAAGACCGGCAAGCCGGTTGATGCTATTGCGCAGTACCGCACGGTTGTCGATCTGAAACCGGACTACGGCGCGGCCCGGATTGAACTTGCTCGATTGCTGGCGGCGAACGGCAAGCCGGATGAGGCGATGTACCAGTTGAAAGAGGCGCTGCGGCTGAAGCCGGGGAACGTTTCGATCCATGAACAGATGGGGGATACTTACTCGGCTACGGGTAAGAGCGATCAGGCGCAGGCGGCTTATAGCGAGACGCTTAAGAGTGCGGTGGAGGCCGGCCAGCGGAAGCGGTTACAGAGGAAGCTGGCGGGTAAGGGCACAAGTTAAAATGGGTGTCCCTGGTCTTACGATCCGGGTTGGGTAGCATTACGCAGGAAAGCGCCGAATCCTGATACAAGCTTTTCGATGCGGTCGTCCCAGTCCCGCATGCGTTGATCCCGCGTTGCGCGGTCCACATCCAGTTGCCTTTCCAGCTCCAGAGTTTTCGCCCGGATGGCATCCAGCTCCTCTGCCTGAAGTTTCTGGACCTCTGTCTGGCGTAGCTGGATGGCCGCGAGCACTTCCATTTGATCCTGCAAATCTTTTAACGACATTCCATTACACCAGAGCTGGTTCGGCTGCGGGCTCGGTCGCTGTAGCCGCGGCGTAGTGGCGGTCGATGTATTTGTCCAGGATGCCGATGAATTCGGCTACGATATGGTCCCCTCGGAGGGTGGTCATTAGCTTGCCGTCTACATAGACAGGGGCAACCGGGGCTTCGAAGGTACCCGGTAACGAGATCCCGATGTTGGAATGTTTCGATTCACCAGGACCATTCACCACGCATCCCATCACAGCCACTTTCATCTCTTCGACGCCCACATACTTGAGCTTCCAAGCCGGCATGGACTCCCGCAAGTAGGTCTGGATCTGATCAGCCATGTCTTGAAAGAAGGTGCTGGTGGTGCGTCCGCATCCCGGGCAAGCGGTGACCTGCGGTGTGAAGCTGCGCAGTTCCAGAGCCTGAAGAATTTGCTGCGAGACAATGACTTCATCGGTGCGATCGCCGTTCGGAAGCGGAGTCAGTGAAGCGCGAATGGTATCGCCGATTCCTTCCTGTAACAGCACCGATAACGCAGCGGTGGTGGATACGATGCCCTTGGAGCCGAGCCCTGCTTCCGTCAGTCCGAGGTGCAGAGCGTAGTTACAGCGGGCCGCCAGCATGCGATACACCGCAATCAGATCCTGCACACCGCTTACCTTGGCGCTCAGAATAATTTTGTCCCGGCCCAGGCCATAGCTCTCCGCTGCACGGGCAGACTCGATCGCGCTGGTAACGATGGCGTTCATGGTGACCTGCTTGGCTTCGAGTGGCTCGGCAAGCAGCGAATTCTCATCCATCATGCGGGTGAGCAGAGCCTGGTCGAGAGAGCCCCAATTCACGCCGATCCGCACAGGCCGGTTGTACTCAATGGCGGCCTCAATCATGGTTCTGAAATTGTCGTCGTGCTTCTTGCCGATGTTGACGTTGCCTGGGTTGATGCGGTATTTCGCAAGGGCGCGGGCGCAATCCGGATATTTTTTCAGCAGCAGGTGGCCGTTGTAGTGAAAATCGCCAATGATCGGAACGCGAACACCGAATTTCTCGAGCGTGTTGACAATTTTGGGTACGGCAGCGGCTGCAGCATCGGTGTTCACCGTAACGCGAACCAGCTCCGAGCCAGCCCGGGCCAGATCCATAATTTGATTGACAGTGGACGGAACGTCGGCCGTATCGGTGTTCGTCATGGACTGAACCACGATCGGATGATTGCCACCGACCCACACTCCACCGATGTTCGCCGCCACTGACTCGCGGCGTTTTAGGACAGCCATGAACTCCTCCAGAAACCTTTATTGTATCAACGCGTTCGCCTCCGTTTGCGATACAATCGGCACACATATGAGGCATACGCGGTTTTGGCTTGCATGCGGCTTCGCTTTATTGTTGGGCCTGGGTTTCGTTGTAAGCCGCGGAGACGCCCAACCCAATACGATTAAGAAAATCGCCGAGGGCGTCTGGTTCCGCGAAGGGGATATAGCCAAGCTGGGGCATTGCAACAACATCATCATCGAGATGAAGGATCACCTGATCGTGGTGGATGCCAATTTCCCGAGCGGGGCGCGGCTGGCGCTGGAAGACGCCCACAAACTGTCTTCAAAGCCAGTGAAGTACGTGTTCGACACGCATCACCACGGCGATCACGCCTACGGAAACGCGATTTGGACTAAGCAGGGCGCGGTGACGCTGGCGTACGTTGGCGTTGCGGAGGAGATGAAGCGCTACGAACCCTCGCGCTGGCAGCAGACGGCCAAGACGCGGGACGATGTCCGCGAGATGAATCTGGATGCGCCGGAACCTCCCAAGCAGACGTTCTCGAAGATCCCCTATGTGATGAAGGACAGTACGCGGCGAGTGGAGTTTCACTTCTTCGGCTGGGCCCACACGCGTGGAGACGGATTTGTGTACCTGCCTGCCGAGAAGATTCTCTGCACGGGCGATGCCGCCGTAAACGGACCTTACAATTACCTGGCGGACGCCAACCTAGGAAACTGGCCGAGCGTGATGGAAGCAGCCATGAAGCTGAAGGTGGAACATGTGCTGCCCGGGCACGGCGGGCCGGGTGGACCCGAGATCCTGCAGGGCCAACGCGATTTTATGATCGAGCTGAAGAAGGCCGTGAGCACGGCGGTTGCAGCGGGCAAGAACCTGGACGATATCGTCAAGCGGGATGGCGAAACGCTGGTGTCGACCAGCATTCAACTACCCGATGCCGTGAAGAACTGGGTGGGCCCGTCGCTGACATCACAGGTCCGGGACGCGTATGAAGAGATCACGCAAAAGAAACCGCACGGAGATGTGGCGCACTGATCAAATGGGCAGCACAAAACAATGGCCGCCTCAAAACGTCCGCCGGCCCGTTTCCTCTACTAACTCTGCGCTAAGAGGAACAGGTTAAGACGAGCAGCTATGATATGGTTCGATAAATGGTGTCATCGACTAATGATTTCGATCAAGGAAGGCACTGAGAATGCGATCGCATTCGCCCGGGAAACTCTTGGTGCGGAACGAACCGCCGGTATTCGCTTGGAAGCGATCGAGTCGACGAAGGTGACCGACGGTGAAGCTTGGCTGATCACGTTGAGCATGGCCCCCGCAGCAGATACGGCCATCATCGAACACGCGAACGTTCTGAGCGCGCTATATGGGCCCAGGAAGCGGGAGTACAAAACCTTCACGGTGGTTAAGGGCACGGATGAGGTCAACTCAATGAAGATTCGCGAACTGGTCGATGCCTGATGCCGAGGCCCGAATCTAAACTGCAAGCGAGCGGGCGACTTCAGCGACCTTGCCGAGCTAAACGGAAAAGAGCAGGAAATTATCCGCCACCTGTTTAGATTGGTGGTCGATCAAGTTGAAGAATTTTACGAGTCGAGCCGAGAACTGGTTGCGGATCCGTTATTTCTACGCCTCGGTTTGACAGATGCAGCGATAGCGGCATTGCTGGCACAGAAGTTCTCGTGTTGACCGCTGATGTCACTCTGCAATTGGCGTTGCAACGGAGCGGGGCCGACGCGTTGAATTTCAATCATGTTTGACAACTAGCGTGGAGGGGATGACCTTAGGCACGGGGGAGTGTGAATGGGTACTTGTTTTGTGGTGATGGGGTTTGGGATCAAAGCAGATTATCAAACCGGGCGGAGGCTGGATTTCGATAAGTCTTATCAATGTCTGATTAAGCCGGCGGTGCTGACGGCGGGTCTCCAGTGTATCCGCGCGGATGAGATCGTCCACGCCGGTATCATCGATGTTCCCATGTATGAGCAGTTACTCACGGCCGATGTAGTGGTGGCGGACGTATCGACGATGAATCCGAATGCTTTTTACGAGCTAGGCGTGAGGCACGCGCTGCGGCCTCACACCACGATCATCATCTCGGAGAGCAAGCTGGAATTTCCTTCGACGTGGGACACATTGCGATCCGGAAATACAAGCACGGCGGCGACGACATCGGATTCAGCGAGGCGGTGCGGTTTCAGGCGGAGCTAAGCAGCGCCATCCGGGAAATTTGCGTTTTTCGCTGGACCAGGCCGAGGCAGCGCGAGATAGCGGAAGCTGGGCAGCCGCAAAGTTTCTGTGGGAGCAAATGCGCACGGGCATGCAGAAGCCCACCCAATCGGGCGTGTCCCCCGTGAATCCTTATATTATTCAGCAACTCGCACTGGCTACCTACCAGGCCGACAGCAGCGAAGCCGGTCTGAAGGCTGCCTGCGACGTGATCCAGGAACTGAATCCGGCCACCTCTAACGATCCAGAGACCCTGGGGATCTGGGGCGAAATTCACAAACGAATGTGGGAGAATTCGGCAGACCATGCCGCCCTGAATGAAGCCATTGCGGCTTATGAGAGAGGTTTCAATCTTCGGAACTCTTACTACAACGGCATCAATTATGCGTACCTGCTCACGTGCGAGCGGCGGAGTCGACAGGGACGGAGCTATCGCGGAGCGGGTAGTGGCTA
The DNA here is from genome assembly GCA_038232555.1 of Bryobacterales bacterium. GTDB lineage: Bacteria > Acidobacteriota > Terriglobia > Bryobacterales > Bryobacteraceae > JBBSHP01. The sequence continues at coordinate 4,383 of JBBSHP010000077.1, read as the reverse complement.
ATCGCATTCGGAAGCAAAATCATTGCCATTTGCGAGAAAGTTTTAGAGGACCCGGAGCTGAAGCAGGCGGAAAGATATTGGGTCATCGCTACGATGGCGGAAGCTAATTTCGGGCTTGGGAATAAAACTGAGTGCGAAGCTCTGACAGAGCAGGCGAACCAGATCGCACCTGCGGCTTGGATGCCTGACACGCCGCGCGAGTAGATTGCGAAGCTCGCGAAGCTCCTGGTCAGAGTGGCAGGCCACAGTTAATCCAGTCGAAGTGTTGCCAGCACAGGGATCTTCTTTATGTCGACTCCAGTGCCGTCTTTAACTGAGTACACCGGCATCTCCTGGACCGCCGCATCGGGACGATACAGCCGCGCCTGCTTCCACGACCCCAGCAAGAAGACTGTCACATCGTCCGCAGGCAGATCCTGATAATTGAGCAGATGAACCAGCAAGCTTTTGCCATCCGCAGCCGCAAGCAAATTGAACAGAACACCGGAGGTGTTAAATGTTCGCACTCCGAAGTTTTTGCGGGCGGTGGCCGTGTAGGTCGCTTCCCAAACGGGCTGCATTTGATTCATCTGCTGACGGCTGGGAACCGTCTGCTCGGGCGTTGTCTTTGGAAAATGCCAACCGGCCGGGGGGTTGAGCACGGTTCCGCCGGATGCTTGAAAGGCCTCCAGATCCTGCTTCTGCTGAGCTTGGAGAGAATCCGCATCGACGTTGAGAACCACACGCGCCTGATGCAAACTCCGGGCGTTCATGGTTCCAGTGGGCACGGCGCGCACGGCGGTGTGGAGCACGGAGAGCATATCGAGCAGTCCGCTCGATAACAGACCTCCGCTTCCGGCGCCTTGCACGACGACAAATTCGCTGTAGGGGCGGTAGTCGCGCCATTCCGGAATGGCTCCAAAGTACCGCACGTAACCCGATATCTTCTGCCAGGCCACTAGCGCCGAACTGTCACCTTGGAGCAGTCGCTTTTGGAGATCGTCATCAAGCGCAATGATCCAGCGCGCCCCGGCCATCGCGGCATCGGCGACGGCGAGACAGTAGCGCTCTGCCGGAAAAACGGTACCTGCCGGCGGGCGCTCCCCCAGCCACACGGCAGCCGTGGTGGCCGCGCGAACCCAGCGCAAAAAACCCGTGTTCGTGTTGACCCAGGGAGCGCTGGTGGGTCCCATCGAAACTTTGCCGCCGTGTTCGATTTCAATCCCGGGCCACAGGCCTTGCCACGTTCCAATGACGGGATCGGCACTGTCCAGACGAATGCGCCCGCGGCTGGCGAGTTCGATCACGGCGAGCCCGGTGCCTGCGAGAGTGGAGCGCAACTGGTCGCCCGTCCCAGAACCATACTCGCCCTCCAGTACCACTCCCGCGAGCTTCAACTCAGCCGCGCGGTGCGCCTGGGGAACCATATCTGCGCCCGGATGAACCACGCCCAGGGTGGTGACATGGCGTTCGGTCGCTTTCCTGATGAGTGCCGAATCCCAGTTGGCCGGCTCCAGCAGGACACAGTTCACAGGCGTGTCCTGAAGCAGGTCGAGACTCTTCGGATCGGCCGAGCTCCAGCGTACCGGCACAAGATCGGCCGCGCCTGCGAGGAGAAAAAGCGCCAGCAACATATTCACGACTGTATCCGATCCTGGATCGCCGGTTTGAATCAGTGGCCTGCAGCGGCTGATAAACTCGGGGGTTGCAGAGCTTCTTCGTCCAGAATTTCGGCTGCAGGGCTTCGCAGGCCGATGGAGCGGCGCTCGAGGCCTCTCTCTCGGGCAGAGGCCTGCACGCGGTGCCGGCCGCGCGGGATGCTGAACTTGTGGTTCTGAATTCCTGCACGGTCACCTCCGCGGCCGATGAGGATGTCCGGCATGCGATTCGCCGCGTGCATCGCGACAATCCCGAGGCGCGTATTCTCGTAACGGGGTGCTATGCACAGAGGGCGCCCGCGGAGATCGCTGCGCTCCCTGGGGTGACTTGGGTAGTCGGCAATTCACATAAGGTGGAGATCCCGGAGATTGTGGATTCGCCGACTCCCTATCACGGTCAAATCCACATCCGCAATATTTTCGACCAGCACGACTTCCTCTCTGCGCCAGTGGAAGACGCTGCGGGCGATCGTACACGCCCCAATCTTAAGATTCAGGACGGCTGTAACAACCGGTGTTCCTTCTGCATCATTCCTTTCGTTCGCGGCAAGAGCCGCAGCGCTCCGGCTGAGCGAGTGATCGATCAGGTCCGCACCCTCGCGCGCAGGTATCGCGAAGTGGTGCTGAGCGGGATCAACCTAGGCCGTTGGGGCCGTGAACCGGGGAGCACAATGCGGCTGGCCGATTTGATACGGAGGCTTCTGGATGAAACGGAGATTGAGCGGCTGCGCCTAAGTTCGATCGAGCCGATGGACTGGAGCGATGACCTACTCGACCTGGTCTGCTCTTCGGGGCGCATTGCCAAGCATGTGCACGCGCCTTTGCAATCCGGCTCCGACACAGTGTTGCGCCGTATGCACCGCAAGTACCGGCCCCGTCATTATGAAGACAGAGTTCAAAGAGCTCGCGCCGCGATGCCGGATGCAGCCATCGGCGCTGATGTGATGACCGGCTTCCCCGGTGAGAGCGAAAGTGAATTCGCCGAGAGCGTTGCGTTCATTGACGCGATGCCATTCACTTACCTGCACGTGTTCACTTACTCGGAGCGTCCCGGAACACCGGCGGCGAGCTTTGCGCAAGTACCCGTGCGGGTCAGAAAGGATCGCAATCGCATCCTGCGGGAGCTGGCCGCACGAAAGAACCTGGAGTTCCGGAGGAGCATGGTTTCCCGTGAATTGCAGGTGGTAACTCTGGACTCCGGCTCGCTCAGCAGCAACTTCCTGAAAGTGGAACTCGCCTCGCCACGTCGCGTCAATCAGTTAATCACCGTCAAGGTTGGCAGCGTGTCGGAAACTGGGTTGCGAGAATTTGATCCCTTGACGGTGCTATAAAGAGATGATCGAGGTGGAAAACTATGGCACATGACGGCGTTTCCAGACGTTATTTTTTCTTTGGCAGCTTGCTGGCCGGGGCGGTACCTTCCGTCGGGTTTGGCAGCAGCGTTTCGCTCAAGGCTCTGGGCTACAAATCGCCCAATGAGAAATTGAACATCGCGTCCATTGGCGCGGGTGGTAAGGCGGCCAGCGACATCACGGGTTGCCAGACAGAGAATATTGTTGCCTTGTGCGATCCCGATTCGAAGCGCGCCGCAGCCATGTTCCAGAAATATGAGAAGGCTCCCAAGTACACCGACTTCCGGAAGATGCTGGACAAGGAAGAGAAGAATATCGACGCGGTGATCGTAGCGATTCCAGATCACATGCACGGGACCGCGGCCATGTGGGCCATGGAGCGCGGCAAGCATGTGTATTGTCAGAAGCCGCTCACACGGACCATTTGGGAAGCCCGCTCCCTGAGTGAGGCTGCCGCGAAGTATAAAGTCGCCACGCAGATGGGCAATCAGGGCTATTCAAACGAAGGCGCACGGCGATGCGCGGAGATGATCTGGGCGGGGGAGATCGGTAACGTGACCGAAGTGCATGCCTGGACGAACCGTCCGATCTGGCCACAAGGTCTGCAAGAGCTGCCGCCACCGGCTCCCGTTCCGGAGACGCTGGACTGGCCCACCTGGCTCGGAATTGCGAACGACCGCCCGTACAGTCCCGCCTATGCGCCGTTCAACTGGCGCGGCTACTTCGATTTCGGGTGCGGCGCACTGGGTGATATGGCGTGCCACATTCTAGGTGCCCCGAACATGGCTCTGATGCTCGGCGCACCGACCAGCGTCGAGTGTATCAAGCAGGAAGGGAAGAGCTCTTTCACGTACCCGACCAAATCTGTGATCCGCTTCGATTTCCCTGCCCGCAACTCCATGCCCGCCGTGAAGGTGTTCTGGTACGACGGGTGTATGGAAGCCCCGTTCCGGCCGGAAGGTCTCGCCAAGGATCAGGTGTTGGGAGACCTTCCGAGGCGTCGCCCACCCGCCGAGGCCACCGCGCAAACGGCGAGAACCGGCCGTCCGAATTTCGCACCCGGCGCACCGACCCCGGAACCCGATTGGGAAACACAATGGCAGCGCGGAATCGAGCAGGAGCAGCCGCCGGAGCCCGTGCAACAGCCAGCTGCGGCACCGACTCCGGCCGACAGCAACGCGAGGTTGGATGCCGAAGTGAACCGGAGAGTTGCCCGAGGCAGCAACGGCAGTCTGTTCATTGGCGACAAAGGGTTGATTACGACAGGCACCTACGGCGAAAACACACGGCTACTCCCGGTGCAACAGATGCAGGAGTACAAATATCCGCCGGAGTTGCTGACCCGCTCACCGGGCCACTACCGCGATTGGATTCGCGCAGCGAAGGGCGGCGAG
>JBBSHP010000076.1:0-10943 GCA_038232555.1 Bryobacterales bacterium | reverse complement strand
CGATCGCCAAAGCCCGGGGCCTTGACAGCGCAAGCGTTCAGGGTGCCACGCAGCTTGTTAACAACCAGCGTCGCCAGTGCTTCGCCTTCCACTTCTTCTGCAATGATCAGGAGCGGCTTGCCGGAGCGGGCAATCTGCTCGAGCAATGGAAGCAGGTCCTTCATGTTGCTGATCTTCTTCTCGTGGATCAGGATGTAGGGGTCTTCAAGAACCACTTCCATCCGGTCGGGATCGCTGATGAAGTAAGGGGACAGATAACCGCGGTCGAACTGCATACCCTCCACGGTGCTGAGCTCGGTCACCATGGTCTTGGACTCTTCCACCGTGATGACGCCGTCTTTGCCGACCTTCTTCATGGCTTCGGCAATGATGTTGCCGATGGTGGCGTCGCCGTTGGCCGAGATGGTACCGACCTGCGCGATCATGTCGCCCGAAACCGGCTTGGAGAACTTCTTAATTTCTTCAACAACCACTTCCACGGCTTTTTCGACGCCGCGCTTCAGGGCCATCGGGTTTGCGCCCGCGGCAACTGACTTCACGCCTTCGCGGTAGATCGCCTGGGCGAGGATGGTGGCGGTGGTGGTGCCGTCGCCGGCAGTGTCGGAGGTCTTCGATGCAACCTCGCGGACCATCTGCGCGCCCATGTTCTCGAGCGGATCCTTTAATTTGATCTCTTTGGCGACAGTAACGCCGTCTTTGGTGATGGTCGGTCCGCCAAACTTCTTCTCGAGGACCACATTGCGGCCCTTCGGACCAAGCGTCACCTTCACGGCATCGGCCAATTGATTCACGCCGCGCAGGATCGCCTGGCGGGAATTTTCACTGTATACAATCTGTTTTGCTGGCATAGTTTTTTTTCCTGTTTATCAAGAGCCGCTTCCAATTGGTTGCGGCCGATTTGGTCTTAGGCAACCTTCGTCGCGGGCTTGGAGGCGCCATCCAGAATCCCGAGGATTTCATCTTCCCGCAGGATCAAATAATCGTTCCCGTCCAGCTTGATTTCGCTGCCGGAATACTTTCCAAATAAAATGCGGTCGCCGGCTTTCACGTCGAGAGGAGCTAGCTTGCCACTTTCCAGACGCTTGCCTTGTCCCACTGCCACTACTTCACCTTCTTGCGGCTTCTCTTTCGCCGAGTCCGGGATGTAAAGGCCGCCTTGCATGTTCTCTGTTTCTTCAATTCGCTTGATCACAACGCGATCATAAAGCGGTCGAATATTCATACCGATTGAACCCTCCATGGGTAAATTAATTTTGAATTGGCGAGCTTGTTAAGCTCAGTTCATATATTAGCAGACTGGTCGGAGGAGTGCCAATTATTGCCGATAAGTTGCTGAAAATAAGTGCAAAAAAGACGTTGACAAAGGTGGCGCCCTTACTTAGGACGTCGGATATCGATGCCACCTTTGAAAAATGCCCCGTCTTCAATGACGATTCCCGCTGTCTGAACATCCCCAACCAGTTGCGCATCTTTGCGAATCAGCACCTTGTCCGTCGCGTCGATGCTGCCCTTCAGTGAGCCGACCACCACCACCTCGCGTGCGTGGACAGTATCGACCTCCACTTTTCCCGTTGCTCCAATAGTCAACCGGTGCTCAGGGACGGCGATGCTCCCCTGCACTTCGCCGTCAATGGTCAGGTCCTCTTCGCTGTGGATCTCACCTCTAATGATCATGCTCTTACCCAAAACAGCGGGGGGGCCCGCGGCTGGTCGCGACGGCTCAGCCCGCTGTCCGGCAGCGCTCGGGGTAGGTGCGTGGGCAGGGGCCCCAGGCTGCTGAGCCTGTGTGGCTGGCCGGCTTCGCGGGTCTTCTTCAGTACGCTTATTCCACATATATAACAGAGTACATGGAAGCTTAGAAATTCTTAAGTCGAATAGAATAGGGACTCGGCCGCGTGGCGATGCCTGTTCAGGTAACTGCACATCACACGCGCCCGCTGTGTGCTACGGCTGCGTGCTATGGGCGAAATGGAAATGAGACAAGCGGCAGCGCACTCAGCCAAGGCTAGGGCGGTCGGGGCCTCCGTGGGTTACGCTGATCTATTGAGATCTCCGACGCGCCAGGATCTGCATGTCGCAGATCGAATCTACGCTCATCCGTTGCAAGGCTTTCTCAGGGTCAAATGTTAACGCCGCGCCAGTCTGACAAGAGCACCGCCGATGCCTCTCTCGTTGTAATCAATCCGTCTGGAAATCGCACCCGCGTCTCCATAGAGCCGGTTCCGTTCCTGATCGGCCGGCACCAGGACAATAATTTGGTTCTGCGAGATAATCGCGCCTCGCGGAATCACGCGCGCATTGTCCTCGAAGGCAAGCTCTATTTCGTTGAAGATCTAGACAGCCGGCACGGAGTTTACGTGAACGGCCAGAAAGTAAAAAGACAGCAGTTGGCCAACTCTGATCGAATCGACTTCGGCCACCAGGACTCCTACAAGCTGCTCTTCACGCTGGAGGAAGGCGAAATTCACCGGATGATGGAGCAGATCTCCACGTCAAGCACTCCGTCCGTCGCTGGGGGCGGTAGCTTGGCCAAGTTGCGGGCTCTGGTGGAGGTGGCACGGGCGCTCCAAAGTTCGCTGACCACGGAGGAGGTGCTGGCATCGGTTGTGGACGCCGCCCTGGCTGTCACGGGCACCGAGCGCGGGTTCCTGTTATTACGCAAGGATCAGGAGCTGGAAGTAACGGTGGCGCGCGATAACCAAGGCAAACCACTGCCCAGCACGGATCTCAAAGTGCCGATGTCGCTGATCAATCGAGCCCTGCGATCCCGCCGCGAATTGCTCTCCATGAGCTTCGACCCGCTGGAACAACAAGGCATGCGGCCCGACCTATCGGTGGCCAACCTGGAGCTTCGGAGCGTGGTGTGCCTTCCGTTGGTACATGTGAGAACAGGCTCTTCCCAGGACACCATTGTGTCTTCGGTGGAGGACACCGTTGGCCTGCTTTACATGGACTCCCGCTTAACCGCCGCGGATCTCTCCGGCGGAAACCGCGAAATCCTGCAGACTCTGGCGCTAGAGGCTTCCACCATCCTGGAGAATGCCCGGCTGCTTCAGGAAGAGCGTGCCAAGGAACGCATTGAAGAGGAATTAAGGATTGCGCGGCAGATCCAGCAGAGTCTCCTTCCTTCCGGCTTGCCCTCAGAGGGATGGTTTCGTGCGGCAGGCTCCAGCATTGCCTCGCACCAGGTAGGGGGAGACTACTTCGATGTGAAGCAACTCAGTCCAGACGTGTGGGCTACGGTAGTGGCGGACGTTTCCGGAAAGGGCGTCAGTTCGGCCCTGCTGGCCTCTTTGCTGCAAGGTGCATTCCTGCTGGCGTGCCATGATCCGGTCGAGATCGGGCACATGATGTCCCGTATCAATCGCTTCCTCAACGAGCGCACCAAGGGCGAAAAATACGCCACGGTGTTTTACTGCACCATCGACCAGCGCGGTATGTTGCAATGGGCCAACGCCGCCCATCCTAAGCCCTACCTGGTGAGGGCCGGCAGCGAGTTGAGCAATTTAGACTCAACCGGCTTGCCGCTTGGCATGTTGGAAATGGGCGAATACGGAGTGCGCAGTATGCAACTGCTGCCCGGAGACAAGATCGCCATCTATAGCGATGGTCTTTCCGAGGCAGAGAACGAAGACGGAGAGTTCTTCGACAAAAAAGGCTTGGCCGAAGCAATTCAGAACTATGCGACGCTCGGGTGTGTCAGCATGCTGAAAGCACTAACCAAGGCAGTGGAGGATTACACCGAACAGGGAACTCTGAGCGATGACATCACGATTGTCGTGCTGGAGTACCAGCCCTGAGCTCCTCCGAGCCACCTTGGGCATCGGGACCTTGAGTTGGAGCGGATCGCACCGCCAGATGCTGGCCGCGCTGTAAATCCACGTTCATGACTGGGCTGTTGGGCTACCCACGGCTGGTTCCGGCGCCCACTTCGGCCAGATGAAATGGAAGACAAGCACTGCCGCTGTGCGATCCGGACCGGTAAATCGGCGCGGCTAATTCGCTCAACGCGTCTAAGGCAGGAGATCCCTCGGCACCTGCCGGTAGCGGACCAAACGGCGTGACACTGCCAGCTTCAAATCCTGAAGGGTAAGTCTGCTCAACACCACCTTGCCGACATCCTGCCCGCCTTCGTTGCCGCGCAAGTCCACAATCAGTGCCGGCGATCTTCTGGCCGCAAGCTCGTCAAGCCGGGTATTTAGCCAATTCCTCCAGTCTTAAAACAGTAATCGGAGCCACTGGCAGTCTGGGCTACTTTCGTCCCTGCCTGGGTATCATCCTTAGAAGAGGCTTCTGCGGAACTGGTGAATCCGATCGATCCGCTGAAGCCAGAGCCCTCACGCGAAGAAGGACGGGGTCTGTATCACACGAACTTGTTACTGTTCAGGACTACCTTAGGGTTTATGGGTCGGAGGCCTAGCTCCGCCTAATAGCGTCGTCGCATGGAACTCTGAGCGATGACATCACGATTGTCGTGCTGGAGTACCAGCCGTAGGCGACGGTTGTGTCACGCTAGAAGTTCGACCTCGATCTCACGAAGCGTGGGAGTCGGAGAGCGGTCTGAGCTGACCGTGTCCCAGTAGATGCGAATCGCTTCGGATGCACGCGCAGTCAATTCTTCCAGAGACTGGCCCGTTACCAGAATCGTGGGAAGTTCCGGCACATAGGCGCTGTAACCACTTGAGTCGCCTTCTATGACGAGGGAGTATTTGCGAGTCATGGTTCGTGTTCCTTGATACCAGTTTGCCTCAAGATCGCTCGATACGTGCCTGGCCGGACATCGGCACCCAATTTGCCAGACACGACGTGATGCGACCCTCCGGGTTCCGAAAATTCGGTGATCGCCACTTGTTCGCACATATCGCCAAATGTGCCGCTCGAGCATCTTGATGAGATCGCGAACTTTGATCTGCACGAATTCAGAATTACTGCCAATTCCGGTGGTGGACGCGGAACGGCAGCGCGATCTCGAACACATCCGAGCCCATTACCGTGCATAGGCTTCCCAATTTCAACTTTCCCGGCTTCCGCCGCGATCGTCAACGCCGCCTCATCCATAATATGGGCCCTGTCCGTGGTGGCATCCTTTCCGGTAGCATTTAGCTATGTTGTTTATATCCGGGAGGAAGCTCGATGCCCGCTAACGCGGTTACCGCAGGGCTGCCTGCAGCGTTCCGGTATTCTTCAGCAACGTCAGCTTTGCCTTTTCCAGCAAGTGCTGCGAATTGTAGAAAGCGATCCATTTCTCTTGTTCGGTTAGCCGGGCTTCTTCCACTGCCTGACGTGTAGTCCGGCCCTCATCCAGTTGTGCCAGCAGCACCGAAACCTGCTCGCGTTCAACATCCAGGTCCAGCTTCGCCACATCGCGTGCCAGCTCGGACCGGTGGATGTCCTGGTAGCTTTTCCGGGTATCCAGCGCTGTCCGGTTTCGGACCTCGTTCATCTGCGCGCGCAGCTTGGCGGCCTCCACTTCCGCCTGAGTGGCTTGCGCGGACGGAGCCGCTCCCACCAGGATAGGAATCTTTATCGAAACGCCCAATTGCCCATTATTCGGCTGAAATTTCAGAAAGAAATCCTCGTAGTTGCGCCTCGCAAAGCGAGCATACTGCGCTACCAGATCGAACTCTGGCATCCAGGACGCGCGCTGTGCGCGCACTTGCAATGCCTTAGCCTGCAGTTGCGACTGCAAACTCCGAATCTGCTTATTGTTCTCTAACGCGATGGTGACGCACTCCGCCTCATCTGCAGGCGTTTCCACAACTAGCGGTGCTTCTTCGGCAGGACGTACGCGATCGCCGTCTGGGAACCCAAGCACCAAAGCCAGAGATTCCTCGGCATAAACCTGGTCGGCCTCCAGCGCTTCGTACCTTTGGCGGGACTGCGCCAGGCTCAATTCGGCTCGCTTGCCGGCAATCGGTATGTCGCGCCCCTCCGTAACCCGCAGCCGGACGGACTCGCTCACTTGGCCCAAGCTCGTCAATTCCTGCTGAACAGACTTCAGGTTGCGCCCAGCCTGGGCAGTGTCCAGAAACATATTGGCCGTTCGGTAAGTGATATCGTCCAACTTCAGTGCGGTATCGATGGCCGCGCCTCGGACGTTTTCGCGGGCCTCGGCCAACTCATAGCTCTTAGGACGATTAAACAAGGCCATGTTCGTACGCGCCTGGAATATGGATGGAGCCGAGCCTTCAATGCTATTTGGATAACCGCTGGTCCATGCCAAGCCGCTACCCCCATAGATTTTCGGGACAAACGGATCTTTCGCGATACGAACACCGGCCTGCACTCTCTGCTCTTCCAGGCGGGCCAAGAGCGCATCTGTGTTCTGCTTGAGAGCGATCGCAACGGCCTGTTTGAGGGTCAGCGTATGGACTTCCGCACAGGCCAGACCTGCGAGCGAGAGAAGCGTACATAAGGTTTTCAACACACCTCCAGTCTACTGGCCGCCTCACCAACCGGCATGTGAACATAACAGATAGAGTGCATCCCGTGAAAGACGCTAAGGAGCTAACTAAAACTGAATGGCACGACTTGCGCGATCCCGCCAGCCCTGAATTGGATGAGTTGGCGGCGCGCTATGGTTTGCATCCTCTCCACATCGAAGACTGCCGGACCCGGCACCAACGGGCCAAGGTCGAGGAGGGCGATGGCTATCTGTTTGTCGTACTGAAGCCGATCGCCCTAGACAAGGACGGGACCGTGCTGCCCAGCGACCTGGATATATTCGTGGGACCCAATTTTGCGCTTACGGTGAGCGAAGGCGGCGGACCGGAAGTCGCGAAGCTGCTCGATTCGGTCCATGCCACCCAAGTTACGCGCCCCGATCAGATCTTGTATCGGATATTTGACACCATCGTGGATAGTTACCTGCCCATCCTCGATTCCTATGACGATCAGATCGACGAATTGCAGGATCAGGTTCTAAACAATCCTATGCCTGAGCGGCTCGCCAGGCTATTTGAGATTAAGCGGGCTCTGGTCGATGTGCGCCGCGTGCTGACGAATACGCGCGATGTCGCCATGCATTTACAGCGGAGCGAGAACAACCTGATTCGGAAGGATTTATGGCCGTTTTTCCGCGATGTCTACGACCACGTCGCGCGCAATCTGGATTTGGTGGAAACCCAGCGCGATCTGCTAGGTGGTGCTTTGGATGTTTACCTGTCGAGCGTTGCGAACCGCACCAACCAGACCATGAAAGTGTTGACGGTGCTGGGAACGGCGGTCCTGCCCGCGGTTGTGATCACCAGCTTTTACGGTATGAACGTGAAAGGCATTCCGTTCGCCGATGCCCCCAACGGCGCAACGATGGTGACTCTGGTGATCGTTATTACTACGGGGGCGTTGTTGGTTCTGCTGCGGTGGTTGAAGTGGCTCTAAGGGCCTCAGCGGCCGTCAAATAACCGCGTTCGGCTTAAGTGGTTGGGCTCTCAAGTACCCGTGTTACAGTGCGGGTATGTTTGCCATTATTTGTCCAATCCGGCCTGCGCTCGCCGCCTTTCTGATGTGCTGCATCGGCGCTTATGGCCAAACCAGCCCGAGCGCCGGTAAGCGCACCAGGCCGGATACCCCCGGTATAGTTGAAATGCGAAATTTTCGGCTATCGATGGACAAGATTGACAAGTTTGCGGCCGCCTCCCAGACCCTGGTGGCCCTGTCTAAGACCAATCCGGCCATGAAGTCCTCCATGGAAGGAGGGACGGGGGCTAAGACGGTGGATGAGGGAGCCAAGCAGTTGCAAGCCAAGTACCCGGAAGCTGCAGCGGCAATTCAGAAATCCGGACTGAGCGTGCGCGACTATTTGATGACAAGCGTTACCTTAATGAGCACCATGATGGTGGCCGGCATGAAAAAACAGGGACAGAAAATGGATCAGCTGCCTGGGTCGGTTTCCCCCGACAATCTGGCCTTCGTCGAGCAAAACTACTCAAAGATTGAGAAACTATTGAGCGGCCTTAGCCGCAGCGCGGAATAGCCATACGGCAGGGCCGGGCCCTGGGCCGTTCATTGCGCAAAATAGCCCTGCGCCAGTTCGGGTTTTTGAGCCAGAGCCTTCTTCCAACAATCGCGGGCTTCTTCGCCGTGGCCCTGATCCTGGAGGGCGTGACCGAGGTTCAGCAAGGCTTCGGCGAAATCCGGCTTTTCGGAGATCGCCTCGCGATAGAGTTTCACGGCATCTGCGATCTGTCCTGACTTTTGCAGCAGCAGCCCGGTATTGTAGAACAACTCCGGGTTGCGCTCGCCGCGCTCAATCAGACGCGCCTGATAGTCCAGGGCCTGATCGAAGTTCTGGCGCTCTACTGCGAGAGCGGCGAGTCCCCTCACCGCATCGGTCGATTCCGGATTCGCGGCGAGCAGGGCCTCAAAGGTTTGAGTAGCGTGATCCAGATCCCCGGCATTCCAGTGGGCTAAAGCCAGGTTCAAGTGCGCCTCCGGCCAGTCCGGGCGCTGCCGCACACACGCCTCGAAAGCCTCGATGCCACCCCGGTGATCGCCGCGCTGAACCCGCAGGTAGCCCAGGTGAAACCAGGCGTCCTGCATGTCCGGGCTCTTGGCTACCAGAGCGAGATAGGCCCGCTCAGCTTCCGCAGCCAGGCCGTCTTTTTCGAGCGAGAAGGCCAGACTGAGCAGCACATCCGCGTTCGAGGGCTGAATACGCAACGCGGCTTCGAATGCGGATCGAGCCGCCTTGGCGTCGCCCGACTCCTGATGCACTGCGCCGAGGTTGATGTACGCCTGGGCCTCATCGGACCGGATACGCACCGCTTCACTATAGGCTTTCTCCGCCTGTGGATACTGTTCGAGTTTGTGATAGGCCACTCCCAGATTGAACCAACGTTCATAATCGCCCGGGGCGCTCTCGACCAGCTTTTCCGAGATCCGAGCTGCCGTGGAAAAGTCCTGTTCTGCGAACGCGCACGCTAATAGACCCTCAAATGCGGGCTCCGAGTTGGGCCGAAAGGCTAACAGCCGTTCGGAGGATTCGCGTACCATTGCCATGTCTTTCCGGGTTGTGCCAATGCCAATCAAGTTGACCAGGCATTCCTCGGAATCGGGCTTCTTCGCAAGGATGTTCCGGTAGAGTTCCGCTGCTTCATCCAGCCGTCCCAAGAGCTGCGCCGCTACCGCTTTGCCGAAGAGTCCGGTCGGATTGCCGCCGGATTGTGCCAGCACTTTATCGAAAGCCTTGTCAGCCGCATCGGGATTGCCTATGTGGAGATTGCAGATCGCCAGTCCCAGTTGCGCCTCTAAGCGGTTTGGCTCTGTCTTCAACACGGCCTCGAACCCCGCTATGGCGTCGGGCCAGCGAGCCAGTTTTTCGAGGCACAAGGCCAGGTTGAAGTTGGTGGCCGGCTCCGCAGGGTTCGCAGACAGCAACCCTTGATAGGTTTCGGCTGCCTCCTGGAAAAGTCCCAGCTCGAATTCTATGTGACCCTTGGCCGCGTGTACCTCACTGCCCGCTTGCCCAGCCTCCAGCAACCGCCCAATTTCTTGCAGCGCTTCCTTCGGCTTGCCTTCTATGTGCAGAGATACGGCCCGGGCCAAAGTGGCCGGAGTCGCGCCTTTGATGGGTGCTTTGTTCTTAGCGCCGTTTCCGTCACGCCCGGAGGTTGGTTTGAAATTGCTCATCTAGCCGTTTTCCATCCCGATCTCGATCTCATCTCATCCCCTGCCTCCCGTACCGGAGCGATGTAGGCGCACAGCCTTCCCAGGGCATCATTGTGATGCGAGACCTGTACACGCTGCAGACGCGCCTGGTCTTCCCGCCCGCAGAAGAAGCCAATGCCGCCCTTGGTCAAGCTACTTGTCTGACCAATAATCGGCAACCTTGCCTTGAGTCATTAGGGTAAAATCACTGCCCTGCACATCCAGCCGCACATGGTACGTTGTATCCCGGCGTACTGTAAGCGGCAGCCGATGAACGGTGTGCGGTCCCTCCCGCCCTCCAATGACCGTATATCGCAGCATCTCGACGCGAGGCAATGGCCCGGGCTCCGCAATTACCAGCTTTACTGCGTAGTAATTATCGAAGTCCGACGCACGGAACACAAACCCGAGGGCATGCCGATCCACTTGGGCGTCGAACTCCACGACGTAATCGGTCGATTCCAGCGACGGATGGTAGAGTGCCATGTTGCCCGGATGAACGAACCCGATTGAGTCGAAAGACCACTGGGCCGGCATGTTGGAACGGTTTCTCCACTCCCGCAGGCCCTGGCGGAAATCGTCTCGCAGTTCCAGCGCGGCGCGTTGGTGCAGTTGGTCAGCTAGGCCACGCCCCAAAGCCGCCGCAGGGCGAGGGTTGGAGCCGTCCGGCTGGTGCCAAATCGTTCGGGGAGTGAGCCCCAGCGTGCTGGTTGCGAACATTGCCGCGCCGATGCACACCAGACTCAGCCAGACCGCTAACGGGATTCGCCCTGCGTTCATCCGCTGCATCATAACTGCAGCCCGATACGAATGTTGCGACCGCCCTAGAGGTGAACCGCGCGGCTTCAGGACCAAGGCCGGTAGCCGTGCGCCGATCGGTGAAGCACCAACGCATGAAGCGGCTGACACAACGAACAGGGTTGTTGAAAGCTGAACGACTCTAGCCCAGGCAGCCTGCGTAACAGCCCGGCTCTCTCAAGAGTCAGCCCAGGCCGAATAGTCCCTTTGGGCGGTTCTGGAAACGAGATCAGAGCCTTGCGTTGCAGGGGAATGTTCGCGCAAGACTCACGTTTCCTCCCGGGCCTGACTCGACGGGGTCCCTCCAGAAGCAACAAGCGATCGTACTGCTCTAGTCCGCAGGTCATTGTAGGGTTGGCTTGCCCAAGTATGAAGCGCAATGGCGCACGGGGCTAGCAGCCCGTGGCAGAAGTGAGTGTTTTCAGACGGTGAGACGAAGGGGAGTCACCTGAAATTCGTCGAACCTGTCAGCGGCGGCATCGGTTCCAACGGAGCTT
>JBBSHP010000075.1:0-10944 GCA_038232555.1 Bryobacterales bacterium | reverse complement strand
TCGTGGATGTTTCTGTACCGAGCCGTAGATGCGCACGGGCGCACGGTTGCTTCGTATCTAAGCCGAAATCGCGACCAGACGGCAGCGCGCATCTTCTTCCGCCAGGCGCTCAAACATCATGGAAAACCCCGCAGCATCACGCTCGATGTTTGAACCGAGCCACTGCGCGCTTCGACGCATGGGTATGCGGAACGAGTTCAACTTCTTCGGCGCGAATCCGATGAAAATCCGCTCGTCGAAGTATCTGAACAACATTGTCGAGCAGGATCACCGGCGTGTGAAGTTCCGCGTGTCAGCCATGCTGGGCTTCAAGTCTTTCGAGAATGCCCGAATCGTGCTCGCTGGAATCGAACTCATCCAGAAACTGAAGAAGGGCCAATATGGCGTGCCCCGCAGGTTCGGACGGTTCTCTCGCGACATTTGGAATAGCGTACTTGCCGCTTAAAAACGGTGCAACAGAACCCCCAATCGAGTCTTGCTGCAGATGGAGCGCTACTCGCGGGCCTTAAAGTGCGACTGTCACATTAAACGAAGTCCGCTTTTGATCCCTAACGGGCCCACCTTCGCCATGCGTTAATCATCAGATTAGGATACTGATATGGGCCTACCCTGGCTTAAATCGATCACTAGCTCAACGTCATGGGCGCTAGTCGGTGTAACTACAGATTGCTCATGGGCCTGAAGACGCTGGATTTAGATGGCCGGGTCGCGGCTGTGATTGGCGGGACCTCCGGCTTGGGGCGCGCTGCGGCGTTGGCTTTAGCCGAAACGGGCGCGCATGTTGTCGCCTCGAGTCGCCAATTCGAAAGGGTAGCCAGGGTCGCCACGGAAATCGAAGCTTTCGGCCGCCGCACATTGCGGCAGACTGTGGACGCGAGCGATCGTTCCTCCATTGACTTGCTATGGGACGCTATCCTGAAGCAATTCGGCACCCTGCACATTCTCGTGAATGCCGTCGGGAAAACGATCAAGAAGCCAACATTAGAGTTCACCGAAAGCGAGTGGCAGGAGCTTTTGGATGCGAATGTCACGACAGTTTTCCGGGCCGCTCAATCTTTTTATGAAGCGCTGAGGCAGAGCGGGAGCGGGCGGGTGATCAACATTGCCTCGCTGGCTTCCTTCCGGGGCTTTTACCAGGTCGCTCCCTATGGCGCAGGAAAAGCTGCGGTCGTCGCCCTGACGCAGGGACTCGCGGTCGAGTGGGCCAAAGCAGGTATTCGCGTGAATGCCATTGTGCCGGGAGTATTTCCCACTTCTTTCAATGCCGATCTCCTGAACGGAACTGAGAGGGGACGGGAGATGCTGGTCCGGACACCCCTTGGCCGTTTTGGCCGGCCGGAAGAAATTGGCGGGGTAGTGGTATTGCTAGCTTCTGATGGCGCTAGCTTCCTGACCGGGGAAACCATTGCGGTAGACGGTGGTTACCTGGCAAGCGGCGTAAATTCCTGAACTTATCCGGATCAGCGGTCAATATAAAATTGGGAGGAATGACCCGGATTGAGGCTAACCTGCCCGGCGAGGGCTTCGCGCGCATCACAACGAATGACGGAGTGATCACCGCGGTCGAACTGGACGGCGCCGAGCGTCCGAATGTGCCGTTTTGCTCGCCCGGTTTTGTCGACATCCAGATTAATGGATTCGCGGGGGTGGACTTCTCAGCAGAGGACCTGGACATGGATGCTCTCATCAGCGTCCTTTCCGCGCTTTGGACCACCGGCGTCACGTCATTCTGTCCCACGCTCATTACAAACTCGATTGAGCGCTTGGAGCGGAACTTGCGCGTACTCGAAAAGGCGCGCGCGTCATCGCCACATTTCGCATTCAGCGTACCTGCTTATCATCTTGAAGGTCCGTATCTCTCCCCGGGTCCCTCGCACGGGGCGCACGATCCGCGCTGGATGCGACTGCCGCACTGGGATGAGTTCGAGCGGCTGCAAAGAGCTGCTCGTGGCAACATCGGTATTCTGACCCTCGCCCCGGAACTGCCCGGTGCTTTGGATCTCATCCGCCGGGCCTGTGAGACCGGGGTCCACGTGGCAATCAGCCACACCGATGGCAAACCCGAAGACATCCACCGGGCCATTCGTGCCGGTGCCAGTCTCAGTACTCATCTTGGTAATGGATGCCCGGAAATGATCCACAGGCATCTGACTCCGCTCTGGGCGCAATTGGCTAGCGATGCTCTCTATGCAAGCATCATTTGTGACAACTTCCACCTTCCTTCCGACGTCGTCCGGGTGATCTATCGCATAAAGGGACCAAACCGCTGCTTGCTGGTAACGGACGCGGTTCATGTAGCACAGCTTATTCCGGGACGCTACTCGCTGGTAGGGACCGGGATTGACCTTTTAGAGAACGGTAAAGTGGTGCGGGCCGATGGCAGTTCCCTCGCAGGTTCGGCATTGAGTATGGACCGGGCAGTCCGTAATTTCATGCAACTGGCAGGCGTTTCTTTGGCTCAGGCGCTTTACGCGGCATCGACGGTGCCCGCCTGTTTCCTTGGCTGTCCTCCGGTATGCAGGCAGGTTGCGTCTGGGCAACCTGCCAATCTCATTTTGTTTCATAATGATCCGGAGCGGCTGCGGATCGAGCGGACAATATTGCGGGGCGAAGCCAAATACATTAGGTGAAATCCGGCTGCGCTGCACTGCAACTGTCGTTGACAGAAGTTTATCGATAACTTATTATTGTCTTTCGTCGTGCAGCGATCATCGTTACCGGTTGATAACGTACATGGGCCAACGGACTCCTGATCTCGTCGTCGAAGCTCCTTCGGGACTCGGCGTTACAGCTATCTCCCGGAGATCGGCGAAGGACTCAGTTGTCGATGAGATCCGGTCATCCATTATGCGAGGTGCCCTCAAAGCAGGTGTCCGCATCATCGAGCATAAGCTGGCTATCGATCTAAACGTGAGCCAGACTACGGTTCGTGAAGCTCTGGTGGATCTCGAACATCTGGGGTTTGTGCAACGCGTGCCACCCAGGAAGACCTTTGTGACCCGTCTGACTCATCGGGACATTGATGAAATTTATGCCGTTCGAGTTCCTCTGGAGCAGGTAGCAATCGATCTTCTCGCGGCGATCTCTACTCCGGATCTGGCCAATGCGGAAAAGGCGTCCGAAGGAATGCGACGCGCCGCAGCCGCTGAAGATCGTATCCGATTCGAAAGCATGGACTTGGAATTTCACCGCGCACTGTGGGCCGCCACGGAGAACCGCACGCTCGCAGCAACTCTCGAAAAGATAGTGGTGAAGCTATTCGCGTTCGGATTCGTTATGAATCAGCAGATCCATGCTTCGCGTTCGCGGATGGAAGAACAAGCCGGGCAGCACGGCATGATTTTAGCGCTTATCAAAGGACACGATTTTCAAGCCGCCAAAAATTTAATGGCGGCTTCAATGGACAAGACCTGGCTCGATGATATTGAATTCGCAGAAGAAAACACAACTTTCGACTCTGACGAGCGCGAGACGCTCAGCGATTCCTGAACCCGCCGGCTGCTTCCGTCTGGCGCGGCGGCCGGAAGGGAAACGCCGACTCGACGTCGGCGTAGGTCTGGCACTCTGCTGTTGCTCAATCTTTCTTGCAGATGGACCGGCGAAAGCGGCGGAAGGCGGAATCCGCGGACCCCAATGGCTACGGGAGGGTATCGTCGCGTCGTCCGACATGGAGGCGCTTACGTTCGTGCTTCGCCGGGGCGGCGCGGCGCAGGACGCCACCGAACAGTGGCATGCATACCGCAGCGAGGCGGCCGTCAAAAAGCTCCAGGACGCGGGAGTCAACTTCGCGATCATAAACTTTTACAAGGGCGCGGGCATTCGTGCGGAATCCGAGGACATCGCCGCGGCCCGCGAATTCACCAGACTCGCCCACCAGCACGGAATCAAGGTCGCCGGATATGTGGGGGCCACGATGATGTACGAAACGCTGTTTCAAGAAGTGCCTGAAGCGCGAAACTGGCGGCAGGTGGACGAGTTTGGAAATCCGATCTACTACACCAACGATCAGACTTTTCGCTACATGGCGTGCCGCAACAATCCGGGGTACCGCGCCTTCATCCGGAAGGTTGTGCAAATGGGTATTCAGGACGTCAAGCTCGACGTCATCCATTTCGACCAGATGCAGTGGTGGCCCGAGCCTCACTCTTGCCGGTGCTCCTTTTGTCAAACCCAATTCCGGCAATTTCTTAGAGAACGCTACTCCGACACGAAACGCGCCAGGCTGCGCTTCGGGTTTACAGACTTTGGAGGCGTGATCCCGCCGCCGTACGGAATACACGAACCACCCGTTCGTTTACCTGAACTGCACAACCCTATGATGCAGGAGTGGGCGTTGTTTCGCGCCTGGAGCCTAGCGCGTGATTTTACGGAGTTCGCCGGTTACATCCATGGGCTGAACCCAAGCGCTGCCGTAATTGCGAATCCAACCATGAATCTGGACAGCAGCGTTGGATTTATGTACGGCGTCGATCCGCAGCAGCTATTTGGTACTGTTGATGGCATTTGGACGGAGGAGCCGAATCTTCCCGAATATACCCAAGATGGCAGGCTGGTATCGCAGATTCGAAGTTACAAGGCCGCGCGTACTATGGAACGACCACTCTTCCACTGGCAGGATCTCACCGGCTATGCCGCGTACAATTCTACGTCTCCTGCGCTTCGGCTGGCTGAATCACTTGCGTATGACGATGCCAATCTGGGCGTACTGGCCGGAGGTGACGCCGGAGGAGATGACCCTCCGGCTGTTGTGCGCCGCTATGTCAAGTTCTTCCAGTCGAACCTAAAATCACTCGTTCATACAAAGGAGATTGCTGACGTCGCGATCTTACGATCGTTCGCTTCGAACGAATTCAACCCATCGCAGAGCAATTTCAATACAGTGCTGTTCGAGCAATCGCTCATTCAGTCTAAGCTTCCATTTGCGATTATCTTCAATCGCCAGCTATCGGATCTGGCCAGGTACAAGGTGTTGGTGCTGGCCGAGCAAGATGCGCTCAGCGATCAGGACCTCGGGTTTATCCGGAAGTTTGTCGAGAATGGCGGTGGGCTGGTGGCCACCGGCAACTCCTCCCTGTTAACGGATTGGAGAACGCGCCGGGAAAAGCTGGGACTCTCGGATCTGTTTGGGTTCGATTTGCCGCCCTCGGAAAAAGCGCCGGGCCTGCCCGTACAGCGCCAATTCGGGAAAGGGCGGGTGGTGTATATCCCCAGGATCGATGCCGCCGTTCCCGCGCCTCCGCCACAGATGAATTATTATGTTCGAAACGCCCTCTGGAAGCTGCCGAAGAACTACGCCGAACTGATATCGGCAGTCCGTTGGGCCGCCCATGACAATTTCTCGGCTACTGTGGACGCGCCTCTCTGGGTGACCAGTGAGCTGACGGAACAGGCGAGTTCGGGCACACGCTTGCTGCACCTGGTGAATTTCAAAGTGGATGAGCCGGTAGCCAATATTCCCGTTCGCGTGCGCGTTCCCGACGGATTCCGATTACGTGACGCGCAACTGCTCGATCCGGACCTGGAAGGCCCCAAAACGCTCGAAGCGCAAACGCAGCAGGGTATCGTCTCATTTACAGTTCCGCATTTGAACGTTTATGGCCTAGTTCTTCTGCATCTCCGGAAGGAGTAAAGGGATCGACTCAGATGAAAGTGACTGCGCTCAAGATCAAAGATCGCGAATTCCAAAACTGGCACAGCGAGGTGGAAAACCGCTGGAACTACGACGACCTTCGGCGCGATCCCGCTTGGCGTGAGGACTGGATCAGCTTTGACTGCTGCCTTTACCTGGAGGAAAAAGACGCGCTTTACTGCGGTCTCACGTGCTTGGATGGCGATATATTCTGGGCCTTCAATCGCGGCTCGCGCTCCTTTCAGAACTGCGGATACAAAAAGCTTGGCGCGCCCTTCGATGCGAAGTTCCATCGCTCCCTGTTGCGACGCCGTAAAGACGGCTGTCTGTACGCCGCCACGGCCCTCCTGCATGACATCGACCGTTATTGGGAGGCGCCCGGCGGGGCGATCGTTCGTTATGACCCAACCGATGGAACACTCGCGAAGATCGCTGTGCCGATGCCTCACCACTACATACAAATGATTTGTCTGGATGAGCTCCGGGATCTCCTCTATGGCATCACTTTTACGCCGGAAAGAATGTTCTCCTACGACCTGAACACCGGTAAGGCGCAAGATTTGGGACCGATCAGCTCGGGGTTTGAGTTCACGCAGGGACAGAACATCGAACTGGATGACCAGGGCTCCGCTTGGTCGGCGTGGAGCGTGACGCGGGCCTGGCAGAACGATCCTGGGCCGGACAGCAAGCGGCTATGTAAGTATGACCCCGTTAACGGTTCGATGGTTTACTACAAAACCGGTCTCCCTAAGCCGGGATCCCCGTGTGAATACGTGCGGCTGGATGGCCTGTTTAACTTTCAGACCGGCGACATGTTCGCCACCGGCGGCAATGCATCCATATATCGCATTGACACCAATACGGGAAGCGCCGAGTACCTCGGCACCCCGATTGACGATCGTCCCAGCCGGCTGTCGTCCATGAAAATCGGGCCAGATGGTGCCGCCTACGGAGTCACCGGGATGAACGGAAACTGCGAGGTCATACGATTTGACCTCAAGACGGGCAACTATGACCTGCTCGGTCCTGTCGTGGACGGCGACACACACTGCTGGCAAATACACGACGTCGCCGTCACACCGGACGGGACCATCTACGCCTGCGAGAATGACAATCCGTACCGGAGCAGCTTCCTTTGGGAGATTGTGTTGTGACCATCGACGGATATTGCACGCTCGGCGTGGACCGCGAATTCGATCTCACGGAAGCCGCGCTGCTCGAAGCGATGGATGCCGCCGGGGTGGAACGGGCCGTAATCGCTCCTCCCGACAGATTTCTTGCTGTCTTCAACAGCGAAGGTAATGAGAGTGTCCTGCGCGCCGCACGCGCCCACCGAGACCGATTTATTCCTGCGTGCTCAGTTAATCCCTGGTACGGGGATCAGGCGATCGAGGAATTCCAGCGCGCCTTAGGCGAGGGGGCTCGCATGCTGGTGCTGCATCCGCTAGTGCAAGGATTCACTGCTAACGACGAGTTGGCATTCCCGCTTCTGGATATCGCGGCCACCGAGCGGATTCCGGTGTATGTGCATACCGGTCCACCGGGAAATTCCACACCCTGGCAAATCGTCGATCTGGCCGAACTGTTCCCGTCACTCGACTTGATCATGGGACATTGCGGAGCGACAGATTTCTGGAATGATGTCGCCGATGCCGCCGTTGCCGCTCCCAACATCTATCTGGAATCCTCTCTAGCGCGGCCATTCCATTTTGCGCGCTATATGGCTACAGTCGGAAAACACAAAGGGATTATTGGGTCCTGGGCACCCTTGAATAAACTTGGGTTCGAGTGGAACCAGATGCGCAAGTTCCTTACTGCGGATGTATTTGCGGAGAGTTCCGGCGCCAATTTGGCCCGGATATTCGGCAAGCGAGCCGCCCTGTGATTGTAGATTGCCACACCCATTGGGGAACGGTATGGGACACCAGAGACGACGGAGATCCTTCTAAATGGTTAGCGGTTCTCGATTCTCACCATATCGATAAGGCCGTCTTTATGGGACACGCAAATTTCAGTCGAATGGATTTGTGCGAGCGCGAGAACGAAAACCTGGCGAGGATGTCCAGGCTATTCCCCGAAAGACTGATCCCGGTGGGCAGTTGCTGGCCGCAGTTAGGCGACAAAGGTTTCGCCGAAGCTAGGCGCTGCATCGAGGAGTTACAACTGAAAGGGCTGAAATTTCATCCCTGGGTCCAGGGACTGAGCACCGCCGACCCCACCCTGGGCAGGATCTGTGGCTTGGCGGGCGAGGCGCGAGTGCCGGTCTTCTTTCACGATGGAACCCCGTGTTACTCGCTTTCCGAGCAGATCGCCGGATTGGCGCGCCGGTTTCCACATACGCGATTCGTCCTGGCGCATGCCGGTCTGCTGTGGAATTGGCGCAGCGCCTTGTTGGCCACGCGGCTTGAAAACGTCTGGATCTGCTTATGCGGACCGCACGTTCGCGCCATGGAGCTACTCTGTGGTTGCGCCGATCCCGAGCGTATTTTGTGGGGTTCAGATTTTGGATTTGGCTTTGCGGATCAGATCGAATACCGGTTAAATCTGTTTCGGCAAGCTAACATTCCCGAAGCGCTTCAACGACGCATTCTCGAAACCAACGCTCTCCGCTTCTTGGGATTGGATCAATGAGGCCACCGGGAATCGTGGTCATGGCTCTGCTTGTGGCCCCCGCCGTCTTTCCGCAGACCACGGCCGAATCGGTTGCCCGTACGATGCAGCAGCCTTTGCAGAATTCGGAGGTCACCGCCTGGCAAATCCGACGCTATGTGGTGGCGAAGGTTCCCAAGCTCGTTCTCCCGCGTAGTGCTGCGGAGTGGACCACGCAATCGAACGATCTACGGAGACGCGCGCTGGAGGTGGCATTTCACGGCTGGCCCAAAGAGTGGATCGACTCGGCGCCGAAGTTCGAAGACTTGGGATATCTTCCGTCCGGTAAAGGTTATCGACTCCGCAAGCTCCGGTTTGAGATCGTGCCGGGATTTCAAGCCGCCGCGCTACTCTACGAACCGCAAACTTTAAACGGAAAAGTGCCTGCCATTCTCAACGTCAATGGACACGAGCAGGAAGGCAAAGCTATGGAGTACATCCAGAAGCGCTGCATCAGTCAGGCACGCCAGGGGATTCTCGCCTTAAACCTGGAATGGATCGGTATGGGCGAACTGGCGGCTTCCGAGAATGTGCACTGGAATGAAGCCTACCTGGATATGGCTGGAGCTAACGGCTTGGGCCTCTTTTACCTTGAGATGCGCCGCGGCCTCGATTACTTGTGGCAGCTTCCTCAGGTTGACCGTGCGCGCATCGGTGTCACCGGCCTGTCCGGCGGAGGATGGCAGAGTATCGTGCTCGGCGCACTCGACGAGAGGGTGACCGCGGCCGTGCCCGACGCTGGGTATCTGGCATCGATGTCATTGGGAGGAGTGGAATTGGTGGGCGATAACGAGCAGTCCGCCACCGACTTCAATTCTTTTCTAGACTACACGCATCTGACCGCTATGCGTGCGCCTCGGCCGACCTTGCTGATCTTCAACGAGGACGATAACTGCTGTTTCCGGGCACCGCGCATGAAGCAGTTTCTTTACGATGCCGTGCGGCCATTCTTCGCTCTGTACGGCGCCGGCGAAAAATTTCAATGGTATGCGAACACCGATCCCGGAGATCACAACTATCAGATCGACAACCGCATGCATTCCTACCAGTTCTTCGCAGAGTCCTTCGGTCTTCCACCAGTGTTGCAAGAGAGCCCGGCGGATGCCGACATCAAGAGCCGTGAGGAACTGAACGTTGGCCTTCCCAAAGACAACCTCAACCTGCTGACGCTGGCGCGGAAATTTGTTACTCAGATCAAGCGCGCACCCATTCCGGCCGATGCAGCCTCGCTCAAGCTCTGGGCTGCGCAGGAACGCGATCGATTGAAGGAAATCGTGCGATATCACGCCGTCAGTTTGGAGTTTCCTCCTTGGCCGGTGGCGAATACGTGGGGCGGCGGCCTGAAGACCATCGGCTATCGTTTCGATTTCAGCAACAGGCTCAGCGCGGATGCTACCTGGCTCAAGTCGACCGTAATGCCCGACAGCGCGCCATGGACCGTTGTGCTGGACGATCGAGGCAAGAGAGAATCGGGCGCGGCGATTTCCGATCGAGTGAATCGAGGCGAACAGGTGATGGCAGCCGATCTGCTGTTTTTCGGCGACGCTGCGACACCAAAATACTATTACCCGGTATATAATCGAATGCTCGCGCTGATGGGAGATCGTTCGCTCGGGATGCAGGCTGCTCAGTTGATTGGCATCGTGGATTGGTTTCGAACAACGTCCGGTCACCGTACAGGCCGTATTGAGGTTAACGGAATCCGTACTCAGGCTGTGGCCCTGGTCGCCGCCGCGATCGATCCAGCGATGTTTTCCCAAATCACAATCCGCAACGGTTTAACCTCATGGCGCGAAGTTTTCGACAAACCGATTCGCTACCAGGATCAGCCTGAATTGTTCTGTCTGGATTTATTCAAGTATTTCGATCTCGACAGGTTGACGGCCATGTCGCATCCGGATGTAGCCGGGAGTGCGGCAATACTGCTGAATTGACGGGCTACTCAAGTTGAGCCGAAAAATCCGTTGACAAGTGTTCGATTTACGATTATCGTTAATCGGTAAGGTAGATCGCTGCTGCAAGGGAATCGTTTTGGAGGTCTCGATGATTTCACCTAAATACTTCAGACTCACAATGCTGGCCGTCCTTTCCGGCCTGATTGGGACCTCGATTTCGGGAGTGGCCGAAGCACAGGTCACGGGAGGGATCATTCTCGGTATCGTAACGGACGCCCAGGGTGGGGCGCTGGCCGGAGTCACGGTAACGGCCAAGAATGTTGCTACCGGCGTTACGCTCACCACAGAAACGAATGGATCCGGTTCGTATGAGTTTCCAGTGGTCAATTTCGGAACTTACGATATTTCGGCCAATGCTGCTGGTTTTGCATCGTACAGCCGGCCGGGTATCGAACTGCAACTCCAACAGCGGCAGCGCATCGACATCACCATGACACTGGCGTCGGTGCGGCAGTCCGTTGAGGTAAATGAGGGGACTCCATTGGTCAATACGGATTCGGCCAGCGCGTCTCACGTCATCACCTCACAAACGGTTGCTGACGCGCCGCTGTTCGGCCGCAATCCTCAAATGGTGACTCGGCTGGTACCGGGCGCGAATCCGACGTTTGTCACCGACAGCTTTGCATCGCCCTCCGCCACTTTCGTTCCAACCGATATCTCTTTCAACGGGACTCCTGCGGCCGGCAGCCTGATACTGCTGGACGGGGTGTC
>JBBSHP010000074.1:0-10963 GCA_038232555.1 Bryobacterales bacterium | reverse complement strand
CCAGACCGTGTACGATCGCGGTGAGTTCCACCCCATGAGCGGCATCGCGTACCACCTTTTTATCCTCTTCCGTCATGCGGCGATCGAGACGGGCGAGGCGGGCGGCGAGCGAGGATACCAGATCTATATCGGTCGCTCCCAGGGCTACGGCTTCGAGTAGTTTGTGCAGCGGAACATTGGGCTGACGCTCCAAGGGACGCGACTCGATCTGCGGGTGATCGGTGACGCCCACGGCATCCACGATGACGAAGCGGTCTTTAGTCACGGCGTCGGGGGTGACTCCACGAAGCTCATCGTCAGAAACAACTCGCACTCCGCGGCCTTTCATCTGTTCGAAGTAGTTGAGGCTGCGGACGTCCCGCAAGAAGAACAGGATCTCTAACGGTTTGACATCCGTTCCGGTGGCGATCATATCCACGGTTACTACGATGCGTGGGTTGTACGTGGTCCGGAAGAGCGCGAGCACGCTGTCGGGGTTATCGCCAGAGCCGGTCCACTCCGTGACGGTCTCCACGGTACCGTCTTCCCGCTGGACTTGTCTGGTTTGACGAATCTTGCCGGTGCGGTACGTGATTTTCTGGCAGAAGTCGTTGCCCTTCCCGAACTCTTCCCGGATGATCTGAACAATATCGTCGGCGTGACTGTCGTCACGAGCGAACACGAGAGTCTTGGGAACCTCGGTGCGGCCGGGAAAGATATCGGTGAAGAGCTTGTCGCGGAATTCGCGGACCACGGTACGAATCTGGTCGAGGGCGACGACATCGCGATTGAGGTCCTGCGCGGTGTAAGAGAGGTCGGTGTCCAGGAGCTCGGCGCGGCGGGCACGGGTGAGGCGATCGCGCTTATCGATCCAGTAACCGGAATCGACGCGCGAGCCGGCCGACGTGATACGGGTGTTGATGCGGTATATGTCGTGGTCGACGTTGACCCCTTCAGCTATGGCATCCGCGTAGGTAAACGGCGGCATGACGTTCTGGTTGAAGAAGCCGAGCGTGTTTCTGGATGGCGTGGCGGTGAGCCCGATCAGGAAAGCATCGAAATATTCCAGAACCTGGCGCCAGAGATGATAGATGGAGCGGTGGCACTCGTCGGTGACGATGACGTCGAAGGTTTCGATGGGGACGGCGGGATTGTATTCGATGGGCTCGGGTGCGGCGCGTAGAGTGGCAAGAGTGGCGACGGAAGTTTCTTCATTTCCCGCGTCGAACTCGACTTCACCTTTGAGGATGGAGAAGAGACGCTGGATGGTGGTGATGGCGACGCGGCAAACAGGATCGATGGTGTTGGAAGACAGGAGTTGAACGTTGTAGATCTCGGTGAATTTGCGGCCATCGCCGGGAATAGTAAACTGCTGGAACTCGTTGAGAGCCTGGCGGCCGAGAGTACGGCGATCCACCAGGAAGACGACGCGGTTGGCGCCGGCGTTGGCGATGAGGCGGTAAACGAAGTTGCAGGCAGTCCGAGTTTTGCCGCTGCCCATCGTCATGTGGATCAGGGCGCGGGGATCGTTGCGAGCTAGAGATTGCTCCAGATTGGCGATCACCCGATACTGGTGTTCCCACAGCTCTTCGCGCGAGAGTGGCGGCATGATGCGTAGACGGCTGCGAAGGCCGGAGCCGGGAGCTTTCAGATCGGCTTCCATCCAGGAGGCCAGGGTTTCCGGGCGATGAAAGCCAAACACGGGGCGGCTGCGAGCATCGGGTTCCAAGAGATTAGTGAAGCGGTTTCGATGCCAGTGGACTGGTAGCAGAATGGCAACGGACGCCGGGGCGCGGGAAGGGTGGGTGGAAGGCCCGCGCTGTAGCGATCGGTTTGGAGTTCGACCTCAGTGAGGGGAACTCCCTCTTTCTTGGCTTCGACAACGCCGGCTGCGTAACCATCGACGTACAGGAGGTAGTCGGCAAAACCGTACCCCGGAGCGAGCAGGAATTCGCGAATGGCAATGCCGCGGGCGGCGTCGATGTTGAGGCTATCGCGATTTTGGATCGACCAGCCGGCGCCGACGAGCAGGCGGTCGATATTAGCGCGGGCGCGATCCTCTGGCCGGCCTTGGCTGGGGGTGGTCATACTCGCTTTTGGGACGTAGTTCCAGGATATCGCGGGAAGCGGGGAATGATGGTTTTAGCGCCTTCGTCTTCCAATCCGAAAGTTGCCGGCTCGCACGCCAATAGTAGAATGCGGGGGAACTCGCCTCCCATTGACCGCACCATACGCAGCACTTCTATGGGGTCCATTCCATGCGGGTCTGCCTGTTCCGCCTCGCTTCCATCCAGACTGCTCAGATCGGGCTCGATCACGGAAATTGTTCCGGGCTGTTCTCCGCGTGCCGCTGCGTCTATGAGGATCACGGTCTCGGGTCCTTCCAAGAGTGCATATGTCAGATCGAAACCACCAATTCCAAAATCGACTACACGCACGCCTTCGCGCGCTTTCCGAGCCGATAACTTTCGCGCTACTTCGCTGATCCGAACGCGCCGTCTCCCAGGAAAATATTCCCGATTCCCGCGATGAGAATTCCGGGGATCATAACTGGCTCTCAAGCGCGAGAGGTCGACCTCTTCGGGTTGAATGCGAGGAGTTTGCCCGAGTTGTTGAGCAAGCTTTGGCCTGAACTATAGGACGAGAACAAAGCAAATCTCTTAGGTGTGCGCACTAGCTTAGCTGGAAGCCGAACGCCTCGGACCCAAGCTGAACGGTCGTCGAATATGCCGGTTTCATACTCGGACGAGTATAGAAGGCTCTGTGACCTTCTGCCGGTGATTTTTTCGAATCTTGTCAAAGACTCGAAATGACCTGACTGAGCAGAAGTCTAGAGAGCACCACCCTCGGTTGTTGCTGGGGTTTTGGTGTGAGAGGTTTTAGCGCTTTTTCATACGCTCATTACAGTCTGGCACGACGACGATTCCGGAGATCTGGCAAGCCGCCTTAGCTGCCTAATCCAAAACCTCTCATTGGACAGACGAAACCGACCGACTTTGCTCGCTGTGAATTTGCAGCAGAGCCCTGTAAACAAACTAGACTGAAAGAGCACCAAGGGAGACTGGATGATCATCGCCATGTCGAGTTTTCGGGTCGCCAACGGCATGGAGGACGAGGTTGAGCAGGCCTTCCGGAACCGTCCCCGCCTAGTGGAAGGTACTCGTGGCTATCTGGGGATGGAGACCTTTACCGATAACAAAGATAATGCTCTGTTTCACCTGATTACCCGCTGGACGGATTCGGACTCGTATCGCACCTGGCACCGAAGCGCCGCCCATCACCAGTCTCATGAATTCATCCCCAAAGGTCTGAAGCTCGACCCGGCTTGCACAAGAGTCGTGGAAATGGGCCGAATCGGCGGTGAACCGACGCATACAAGCCTGGAAGAGATGGTAGCGGATCATGGAGCATTACTTTGCTCGTTCCTGCAGGAGACCGAGTCCGTTCACTTTATCGCGGCTTCCCTGGACGGATTGATTGCCACCTGCAATCAGAGGTTCGCGCGCAGTATGGAGTGCGCTCCAGAGAATCTCATCGGAAGGAGGCTATGGCCGATGTTACCGGAGGACGATGCCCGCAGGTTGCGGGAACGTGTCGAAGGCGGCCAGCGAAAGCCCGGGGAAAGATTCCTTCTCAACTTTGTGAATCCCTCGCAGTGTCCTTACACGCTCTTGTGCAAGCTGGATGTCCAGCCTGACGGTTTCTTCCTGATTGCCGAGGACACGAGAAGACAGGACGACGCGCTGCATAACGAATTATTGCAGCTGAACAACGAACTGGCAGTGCTAACGCGCGAGAATGTTCGCAAAAAGCGGGAATTGCAGGCGACTCTCGAACAACTCAAGCGGACCCAGTCGATACTGGTCCATCGCGAAAAGATGGCGTCGCTCGGCCAGATGACAGCGGGCGTTGCGCACGAAATCAATAATCCAGTCGCCTTCGTGCTTAGTAATCACGCTACGCTCCAAAAGGACTTTAAGGCATTACTGTCGCTGATTAATCTGGTGGGCGACTCGCTCGCCGAAATAGGCCGTATCTCGCCCGCGCTGCGCGAGAGGATTCTGGCCAAAGTGGCAGCGATAGAACTCTCCTATCTTGCCGAAGCGGTCCCGCGAAAGATTGCAGACAATCTGGAAGGGCTGGACCGGATCAAGAACATCGTCCTGGAACTGAGAAACTTCTCGCGCCTGGATGAGGATGTAAGGAAGCCGGTGGATGTATCGGAAGGCATCGCTTCCACTTTGCGATTTCTGGCGCCCATGATCAGCACTTGCGGCGTGATAATCCAGACCAGGTACATGGAGATGCCGCCGCTTGTTTGTTCGCCCGGCCCGTTGAACCAGGTTTTCAGCAACGTGATCGCAAACGCGGTTCAGGCGAGTTGCACCGGTGGGGAGATAGAAGTGTCCACTACTCTCGAGGGAGAGATCTGCGTGGTGACGGTTGAAGATCATGGCGTGGGAATACCGGCCGGCAATCTCAACAAGGTCTTCGATCCATTCTTTACCACGAAGCCTGTGGGAGAGGGAACGGGTTTGGGTCTACACATCGCCCATCAAATCGTTACGGCTCACGGCGGCGAACTTAAGATCACCAGCGAGGTGGGTAAGGGCACCGTCGTCCGTATCGAACTTCCGACGCGGCAGGCGGAAAGAGATCGCGATCAACAGAAGGCGGAGTAAGACAACTTTATGGCGACTCTCAGCGCAGGATTCAGCACTCCAGGCGAACACCGGGAGGCCGCGCACAACAACACGACTGAACGGGAGACGCTGTTGGTTGTGGACGACGAAAAGGCCATCACCTCATCGGTCAGAGACCTGTTTCGAAACCGCTATACGGTCATCACCGCGTCAGGCGGAGAGGAGGCATTGCGACAGATTGAGCAGCAGGACGTCGCTGTGGTGATCTCAGACCAGCGCATGCCTAAGATGACCGGCTCTGAGTTACTGGCCCGCGTAGCATTTGAGAAGCCTGACATCACCCGCATCATGCTCACCGGCTATGCGGACCTCGTATCGGTCGTCTCGGCAGTGAACGAGGGGAAGATTTATGCCTATCTGACCAAGCCGTGGCAGGAGAGCGAGGTGGTGGCCGTCGTGGAGAAGGCCGTCGAGCACCATAGTCTTCTGCGCGAGAGGAACGTTCTCATCGAAGATCTGCGTCTCGCGAATGCAAACCTGGAAGCAAGAGTGGAAGATCGCACGAAAGAGTTATCGGAGAAAAACCTGGCACTAGAGGCTGCCAACAAAGTTAAGAGCGAATTTCTCGGCATCGCCGCGCATGATCTGCGCTCGCCGCTGGGCGCGATCCGGAGCATGGCGGACCTGCTGCTCGATGAAGATACGATTACTCGCGAAGAGAGGACAGAGTTCACTACTCTCATTCAGCAAACGTCCGAACACATGCTTGGGCTGGTCACGGATCTGTTGGACATCTCCAACATCGAGGCGGGTGAGGTCAATCTGCATCGCCATCCTGTGGACATTTACCCCTACATCGCAGAAGTCGACAGGCTGAATCAGGCTCTCGCGAGGGCGAAAGGAATACATCTTCAAGCCCTGGTCGAATCTAACCTGCCGACGTTTAGGTTTGACGAGGATCGTGTCCGGCAGGTGCTTACGAATCTCATCGCCAACGCTCTGAAGTTCTCCCACCCTGGCACCACCGTGCATCTGGAGGTGCAGCCAGTTGCGGGGGGCTTGGAGTTCGCCGTAAGGGACGAAGGCCAGGGCATCAAAGCCGAAGAACTGCCGCTTCTGTTTGGAGCGTTTCAGCGCACCAGTACAAAACCCACCGGCGGGGAGCAGAGTTCCGGACTCGGCCTTTGCATCTGTAAGAAGATCGTGGAGGCCCACGGCGGGCGCATTGGCGTTGAGAGCGAAATCGGCAAGGGTAGCCGGTTCTTTTTTACTTTGCCCGACTCTGAAGGGCACCCGCGAGCTAGCGGAATGGAGGGGTAGCATGCAGGCGCTATCCCTCGGTGACAGGTCCTTGCTGGCGGAAAAAATTCTCTCCACGAAACAGCAGGTTGCGGAATCGGTGACCGAGGAGTTCTTCGTCCGCCACCCGGACTGGCTGGTACGCTACGGTGAGCGCGGGCGGCGACTCGGCATAGAAGACGCGATCTATCATCAGCGTTATCTTGCCGCGGCCATTGAGGCCGGAGCAATCACGCCATTCGCTGACTACGCGCGCTGGACTGTCAGCATGCTTGGCGCAAGAAACATCGCAGCCCATTTCGTCAGTGAGAATCTGAACCAGATCGGGCAGATCATGAACCCGCGTATGTCTTCCGAGGAACATGCTCTGGTAAGCAGTTATATTGGCGCCGCCTGCGACGCATGCGGGGAGGCAGGCCCCCTGTCTTCCGACGAAGCGGGGTCCGTCTCGAAAAGGGGAGCGTCGCTGGCCCTTCAAGTTTACCTGGTGGCCGCCATCAAGGGAGAGCGGCGGACGGCCGCAAACATCGCATTGGAGGCGCTGCAGAGTGTTACGGATGTGGTCGATCTCTACGTGGATCTGTTTCAGGCGGCGCAATACGAGGTGGGTCGTCTGTGGCAGGAAAATAAAATTACTGTCGCCGAAGAACACATGGCGACCGCCATCACTCAATTTGTCATGGCACAGGTTTACAGCAGATTTGAGCAGCGTGATAGCGACCGCGGAAGGGTGGTGATTACCGGCATCGAGGGAGAACCTCATCAGGTCGGAGCGAACATGGTCGCCGACGTCATCGAGGCTCGCGGCTGGAACGTTCGCTTCCTGGGCACTAACCTGCCGAACCAGGGTGTCCTACAGGCAATAGAAGAGCACAGGGCAGACACTGTCGGAATTTCGGCAACCACGCTGCTTAGCATTCCCAAGGCAATGCGCCTGATCGAGGGACTTCGCCAAAGATTTCAATCTGCGTGTCCTCGCATTATTCTGGGCGGGCGTGCTTTCCTTTCGAATCCAATGTTGGCGGAAGAACTGAAGGCCGAGGGGCCGGCGATGGACCTGCGGTCTGCCTTGGCGCTGTTCTGAATGAACTAATTGCATGAGACATAAAAGACCCGCCCGACACTTTCCGCGTAAACCCAAGAAATTTGAGAGGATATCGCTTGAACCCTGGATAAGGCAGAACCTGCGGTTCGGAACGGGACCATTGCTTAACGCCGCTGCTTAACGCCGCGACAAACAATCTCGAGATGGTTGATTTGGGCGCGCCACTGGATCGAACCCCAGGGGTGCTCGCGCTGAAACTGCCGGCGGACCGAGGTGCGGCGCTTGAAGGAGGGGGGAGCGTGTCAAGGAGAGGCTCGATTGTTGGACACTCCCCGGACATAAGTACTACGGAGTTGCTGCCGGATATACGATTAAACCCTCTTGGAATTAGCGTAGTCACTTCAGAGCGCTGAAACGGGCTAGGGTCGATGGTTGTGATGACGGATATGACCATCTTTCGTGTATTCCAATTGAGCCCATCCTTGGGCTTGGCATTGTGCCTTTGCCTGGTCACAATTATGTGGTGTTTCGTTGTTCTAAAAAACAGCCTTCACCAGACCGTAGACCGTTTTTTGATAGGGTTTATAGGGCTACTTTCGATCTACCATGGCATGCACATTCTCGAGAGCGTGGGCCTACTTCAGGTTTCCACCTTCCGATCCTTAGATAATGGGATAGAACTGGTGGTAACCGCCTTCTATCTGATTGGCGTAATCGTTGTAAAGTTTTCCAGCCGCGACCGCCTTTCGACCATGTTTCAGTTGCGCTTAGCTGACGCGCAGCCCGAGAGTAAAAATTCACGGATGGTTGTGGGCTCCGGGAACCAGCAGGGCCAAGGTTTTGGAATGGAAAGGCGGGTCCAGATGTTACGAACAGCTGGAATGACTCTTTCGGATAACGCCTTTAAAGTCTTTGCCTATATTTGCCTGAATGCAGACGAGAACACAGGATTGCTTAACCGGGAAGAGGGCGAGTTTATGCGAGCGCTTTTAAAGAATAGGCGATCGGTGATTGCAGCCCAAGAGGAACTTATCACGAAAGGACTGTGCGACGTGCATTTCAATAACACCGAAGGCACGGTGTCATCTGGTCTGCTGAACCCAAATCTACAGCATACTTCGCTTGGATAGCTCGGGGGGCGGCTGGATTGCCAAGGCCGGCTGGCCGCCGGGTGGGCAAAAACCAAGAAAGCCCCTCCCGCTGAAGCGGACGCCGGCGTTTCGGTAGGCTTCCTGCATGTGATGGGGGGCTCAACAGCGAAATCCTGCGGTGGAGTTCTTTGAGCTCGTCCGGGGTAAGTGGCTGGTCAAACTCAGACGGGTTCGGCCGGTACGCCATGTCGAGAACAGTCCCCTTCGAATAGCGCGATCTTTAGCCATGGCTGAAACCCCGTCTTAGAGTCCGGCTCGCACCTGGATTTTTCAGACGAACCCAAAGCACTACAACATCGATGCAAGCCTTGACGAGCCTGCGCGAAATGTCGTGGTCGGTCAACCAGCAAAGGGTCGCCCTGCGTTATGGGAACATTATCGTGGTAGCTGTTTCGGGATTAGTTGGAGTGTATTAGGGCGGTGAAACGCGGCCTCGAACTGCGGCCCGGTGAGGCGCTCCGCTTAGGAGGCTCTCACCGGCTTCTTGGCGGTAATGTTCAACGCGATCCAGCTGAGGCCACCATCATTGGACCGAAACAGGTTTTTCTGCGCGAACCCGTCGGGGGTAGCCGCAAAGGCATAGACCACAGCCTCTCCGGGAGCCGCTACGGCAAGCGTGGCGCGCCCTATCAGGTTGAGCTTTCAACGGACAAAGGTGCAACATGGTCGATTACGGGCACTAGCTTAGCCAATGCAGCCTGCACAGCGCTCCGGCAGTTCTTCGAGAAAACAGATGGCCTGAACCAAGCCGCGAAACCAACGTTCCGCAGCTTCTGGTTCCTTTTGAACATCACAGATGAAGAGGACGTATTCCTCGGCATCGACAAGAGCCGGTTCAGTCAGATCAATCCGAAATGCCAAGCTTCTCCTGGAGGGTTGGCAGCGCCTCACGGGCAGGCTTGACGCGGCCATCCTCGGCAGCCTTGATCCCAACCCGAATTGCCTCGACGGCTTCAAGCCGGCCGAGACGTTCCAAAATGAGCTGATAGC
Source organism: Bryobacterales bacterium (assembly GCA_038232555.1). GTDB lineage: Bacteria > Acidobacteriota > Terriglobia > Bryobacterales > Bryobacteraceae > JBBSHP01. The sequence continues at coordinate 1,856 of JBBSHP010000074.1, read as the reverse complement.
TTACAGCATCCTGGACCACAAGTTCGGCCTTGCCGTTTACAGTAAGGACAACCGGGCGCTTGGTCTTCCTCATCTTCTTCAAGAAATCGCCTGTCTTCACCTACAGGGCAAATGAACGACAGCAGTTCGGCGTGCTCCTGCCCATAGCTTCGAAAGTTCCTGCTGGGAATTAGCTTCCGCGCTCGCCAGAAGTGACCCGCCCGTGCGTTCTAAGAACGACCCCTCGGGCCGTTACAGCCTTTTGGGAGCGTCCATATCCAGGGCTAAAGATCCATCCGAGGAGACCCGCGGCGAGAAAGCGGGGTAGGGTTCAGTTGTTGCTAGGGAGCTGCTTTCCTTTGCTCTTCGGACGGCCCCTGGACGGCCGGATGTTGCTGCGCCCCAGAGAACCGGTTGACTCCAGTCAGCCGTATGCCATATTCTCACAACCATGCACTGGCGTTGGCTCTCTTTAATTCCGGCTGTTTCGATCGCTCTGTCCCAGAACCTGCCGCCCCTACCGGATTCCCTGATTCACGATGCCGGCGTCGAGTATTCCAACGTGGGCGGCAGCATGCAAATGGACATTGTCCAGCCGCGTGAATCGTCCGGCGGACCTCGACCAGCGGTGCTGCTGGTGCACGGTGGTGGTTTTCGCGCAGGTAAACGAGAGAGCTATCTCCCCATGGCTGTCCGGCTGGCCGAACGCGGTTACGTTGCGGCAACCGCGAGCTATCGTTTATCGCCGCAGAATCAATTTCCCGCAGCCGTTCACGATGTGAAAGCCGCGGTTCGGTTCCTGAGAGCCAATGCGACTAAATACGGCATCGATCCAGACCGCATCGGGGCCCTGGGCGGCAGCGCGGGCGGACATCTGGTGCTGTTTCTCGGGCTCACGGCCGGCTTGCCGGAGTTTGAGGGAACCGGTCCCAATCTGCAATTCTCCAGCCGCGTCACCTGCGTTGCCAATTACTACGGACCCACGGATTTCACTCAATCGTATTCGAAAAGTGTCGATGCCGCGGAGGTGCTCCCTCTGTTTCTCGGGGCGGATCTAAAACACAACCGCCTGGCACACATCCGCGCCAGCCCTCTCAATTGGGTTACTCCCAACGCATCGCCGATACTGTCGCTGCATGGTACCAACGACACGTATGTGGCTTACGAGCATTCGGTGTGGTTAACGGAACGCTTACTCGCGGCGGGCGTACCTGCTGAACTGGAAACCATCTCCGGAGCGGGCCACGGTTTCAAGGGCGCGGACGCGGAACGCGCCGATCAGCGTACTTTTGCTTTTTTGGATAGGTACCTCAAAAGCAAGTAGCGGCAGGACATTATTACGGCTTAACTCTGGCGGTTGTGGAAACGCGATTGCTCAACCTGTAAGTGGAGATTTTAAATGAAACAACACACGCTTCTGAATACCGCCTTGCTGATAGGCAGCGCTCTGACCGCATTCGGGCAATCGGGCAGCATGCCGGTTGGAACCCAGATCGCAGTCCGCACCAACGATGCGATTGATGTAAGAAATTCCAGCGATGGGCGCATCTACTCCGGTGTAGTAGACCGTGATGTTCTGGACGCCAACCGGAACGTGGCAATACCCCGTGGTTCCAATGCGGAATTGATCGTCAGAAACGTCGGATCCCGGAACCTGGCTCTGGACCTGGAATCCGTCGACGTGAACGGACGCCGGTACGTTGTCAGCACAAACGATGTCACTCGCTCCGGCTCAAAACAAGGCTTAGGAGAGAATAGACGCACCGCGAAATATGTAGGGGGCGGGGCTGTGCTCGGCAGCATCATCGGCGCAATTGCGGGCGGTGGTAAAGGCGCGGCGATCGGGGCGGCAGTGGGAGGGGCGAGCGGTGCCGGTG
>JBBSHP010000073.1:0-10980 GCA_038232555.1 Bryobacterales bacterium | reverse complement strand
TCGGCATAGTCAAATGAATCTCTTCCACTGCGGCGCAGCTCCCTAGAACAGCCTCGGCAATAGCGTAGAGCGTATGTTGAACGGAGCGACTCTCGTGCCGAGCGAAAGTCTCAAGAATGATACGCCGCACCGCGGTCCACGCTGGATCGAAGTCAACTGCCACTGCAGCATAGCGCCACCTGGCTCGGAGTGAAGTCGCAAAAATGCGGTCGCTGGTCTCCTTCAGCGTGGTGAACGCATCCTTTGGATAGCCCTCGAATGCGGAATTTGAGCTCTTGAGAAGGGTCAAGCCCGTGATTCCGGATTCTATTGACTGCGCTTCCCGTGTCGCCGAGACCTGGGTGGTGCGCTTTTCACCGCCGCCCCTCAGGAATGCCGACCCATGCGGGTTTCCGTCCACATCGATGCGGGACCAAAGGTCCTCGGCAATTTTAATCCGGACACGCGCGACCTGCCGGTTGTTGCTGAGAAAATGTGACGCGAGGGTTTGCCCAAACGCCTCGATCGAAGCAAGGCCCTCTCGCTTTGCGAGCGCGTACACGGTGTTCTTCATGGTGTCGGTGGGCAGCACTTTGCTGTTGTCGCCGTCCCGGTAGGAGCTCTCGAAATCGCCTTGGCAGAGCACCTGCACAGTCAACTCTCGTAGTTCGTGCCGGCTACCTTCACGCGCAACTTTCACCAGGCGAACACGCGACTTTCCGTAACGGTCCGCGATCAATCTGACGGCGTTCCTAGCTGCCGCGGTAGGTTGTGTATCCATACGAACTCAAAAGGAGCGGAACATGGTAGTGTGTAGCGACATCGCCCACTTGAAAAACAATTGCTACCTCTGGAAAGAACGTACCGCCGGTGCGGAAGGTCAGGCGGTATAGATTTTCTTGCAGGTGCTGGCCGTGCGGCAATAACTGCGCGATCCGCCCGTTATCATCCGTAACACTCTCGCTGACCAGTTGCCATTCACCCGTGTGACATTCAAGCGTGACTGACACTCCGGACGCGGGCCGGCCTTGCTCGGTATCGAGGATATGCGTACTGATGCCGCTCATGCAGTAACCAGTTTTTCGAGCCGAATGCGCGTGATTTTGCTCTGCTCGGCAGCCGCCATTCGCAGTTCGTCTTCAGGATCGTTTGCTAGCCTCGACCACAGGATCGCGAGCATCTCTTCAGCAGATTTCCCTGTCGCGCATACGATAAAGATATAACCGAACTTGGTTAGATACTCGTCATTTCCTTGCGCCAGTCCGGTCACTGTGGAAATCGTAGCGGAGCCGACGGCCGCTTGCTCCTGTGCGGCCTGGGAATCGCTCGTAGGCCCGCCGATCTTTGGATGCGCACGGAACGCCTCCAACCAGTCCGCTGGGCCAAGCCGCCACCAAATCTGATCGGCTTCACTCTCTAACGCAGCAACGCTTTGAAACGGACGAGCGTTCGCGATGGCCTGGACCCACTCGCGCGAGCCGCAACATCGCAGCAGTTCCCGCCCGGCGCTCTCGTCCGATAGCGTATTGAATTCTTCCAATATCACGCCGCCATTCCGCCCAGAAACTCGGCGAGCAAATTCATCGTAACTTGGCGGCGATAGCGTGCCGTCGAGCGGATGTCATCAATGGGCGCGCTCTCTTGCGCGATCGCTGCCTGCGCGGCTGAGATGATCTCCGGTGTAATTTCGTGACCTCGCACGGCTGCCTCGGCGGCGTGACAACGAAGCACGGTAGGAGCAACGCTCCCCAACGCGATCCGCACGTCCGTCACTGTTCGTCCAGCCATTCTCGCCAGACCCGCCATGCAAATTTTGGAGATGGCTTGCGCCCTACGCGTGCCCACCTTGCGTGCGTAATGCTTGTATCCTTCGGTGACTCGAGGCAGGCGAATGCGGCTGAGTAGTTCTTCCGGCCGCATGACGATCTGCTTGTACCCGGTATGGAACTTGGTGTACGGCACCGAGCAAGAGCCCTTGGCCGAAATCAGCTCGATCTGGGCATCGTAGACCAGCAGCGCGGGCGGTGAGTCCGCCGCTGGCGAGGCGTTCACGATGTTCCCGCCCAACGTGCCCCGGTTCTGCGTCGCCACGCCTCCCGTCCAACTCGCAGCTAACCCAAGCAGCGGGAACTCGGCGGCGAGCAAAGCGTGACGGCGGATCTGAGTATACGTGGTGAGGGCACCAATTGTGATCGAATCGGGGTGGACCTCGATCCCCCTTAGCTCTGCCAAATTACGCATGTTTACTAGCTTGCGATAGGGCAGCTTACCGGATTCAAACAACACCATCAGATCGGTTCCCCCAGCTATAGGTCGCCAGGCATTGGGTTCGTTCTGCAAAAGCGCCAGCGTGGATTTTAGATCGGTCGGATTGACCAATTCATAATCGGGAACAAAGGCCCTCATCGCGTCCTCACACCACCGATTTCACAGCATCGACAATCTTCTGGTAGCCTGTGCAGCGGCATAAATTTCCCGCCAGTGCCTCCCTGACTTGTTCGTCAGAAGGGCGCGGAAACCGTTGGAGGAGAGTCCACGAGGCCAAAATCATTCCAGGCGTGCAGATCCCGCATTGGGCGCCGCCAGCCCGCAGGAACGAATCTTCCAGAGCGGCTACTTGATCGCGGAGTACCAGGCCTTCAATCGTCGTAACCTCGGCCCCCTCCACCTGCAGGACGGGAACCAGACAACTATTCACCAATTCGCCATCGATCAGCACGGAGCAGGCCCCGCACTCTCCTTCGCCGCAGCCCTCCTTAGTCCCGGTGAGTCCCAGATCTTCACGCAGCACGTCGAGCAGTCGCGCCATAGGAAACGTTTCAATCCGCTGCGCGACAGCGTTGACCCGGAACTGGACCCTCACTTTTAGCACGTTGACTTAGACCAGCACGCCTTCCATCTCGGGAACCCTGACCCAGCAATCCATCAACATCTCGGGCATCAGCGGGATCTCATTCACCGCCGCACCGCTCGCATTTTCGACTGCGTTCAAAATAGCTGGAGCGGGACCATCCATGGGCAGTTCACCAATTCCCTTAGCGCCGAGCGGACCATAAGCATACGGAATCTCTTCAAAGAAGACGCGGATCGGCGGGAGATCGGCCGAGGTCGGCATGATGTAGTTTGTCATCTGATTATTCACCATGCGGCCTTCTTTCCAGACCACCTTTTCATAAAGAGCGAAGCCGATCGCCTGTGCAATGCCGCCCTCGATCTGGCCCTCGGCCAGCACGGGATGAATCACCCGGCCAATCTCCTGCAGTGCGACAAAATTCTCCACCCGGGTCTCAAACGTCGCGGTATCCACTGACACCTCGGCCACGTAGACTGCCCACGCGAACGCCCCGTAGGCATCGCCTTTGTACGTCTCATCGTCCCAGAAAATTCCAGGCGGGGCCTTGTACTGACTGAACGATTGCAAGTTGCCGAACTGCTCGATGTAGCGGGCGCAGGCATTCGCGAACTCTCCGGCATCGTAGCCGTCGGAGAGAAGCCCCGCCTTGATAAGCGTCTGCTTGAGTCCTAGGCAAGCCGACTCTACCAGTTTCCCCACCACCATGCAGGTACGCGAGGCCACCGTCGGACCGCTGTTCGGAACTGCCCCCGTATCCGGCTTTGCGATCTCGATCTGATCGTAAGAAACGCCCAACGTTTCGGCGGCAATCTGGCACAAAATGGTGTTGGTGCCCTGGCCAATTTCGGTGCTTGAAGTCAGCAGACGGACCGCGCCGTTCGGCTTGGCTTCAACCCCCACGATAGATTCCATATAGCGCTCGCCCGACCCCGTGAATCCAGCGCCGTGCATAAATGTCGCAAAGCCCATTCCCCGCTTGATGGTGCTGTGTTCGTTCTCACGCGCGAACCGTTCCGTCTTGGCCTGGTAATCCGAAAGACGGAGCGCGCGATCCAGCAATCCATTCAGATCAATCGGCTCTCGAATGGTCTGACCGGTAGCCGTAGTTTGGCCCGGTTGCAGGAAATTGCGCCGCCGCAACTCTTCCGCGCTGATGCCCACCACGCGCGCGATCTTGTCCATGTGACGTTCCAGTGCGAAGATGCTTTGGGGGGCGCCAAATCCGCGAAAAGCACCGTGCGGCGGCGTGTTGGTTGCCATCGCACGGCTGCGAATCCGTATGTTCGGACAATTGTAAGGTCCCGCTGCATGAATGGTGCCTCGCGAAAGAACCACGGCCGAGAGTGTCGCGTACGCGCCCCCATCGATAACGAATTCGATGTCCATGCCGAGGAGCTTTCCATCGCGCGAAACCGCAGTTCGGTGACGAGTCCGCGAGGGGTGCCGCTTGGTGGTCGCCACCATATCTTCCTGGCGATCGTAAACGATCTTGACCGGCTTGCCCGACTTCCAGGCCAAGAGCGCCGCGTGCCCCGCAATGATCGACGGGTATTCTTCTTTCCCGCCAAATCCACCACCCGTTTCCATCTGGATGATTCGGATTTTCTCGGGGGGAAGCGGGAAGGGTTTCTGCAGCGCCTTATGGATGTAATACGGGCATTGCATGGAACCCCAAATGGTGACACCATCCTCAGGATTCGCAATCGCAATCATGCCGTTTGGCTCGATGTAAAGCTGCTCCTGCGCGCCTGTGCGATATTCACCCTCCACGATGAACGCTGCTTCCGGCCACGCTGATTCGATATCGCCCTTGTCCATTCGAAAGTGCTTCAGGACGTTGTCGTCGCCCCAGATAATCTCCGCGCGGGCTTCCGATTCTTCCATGCTGAATATCGCGGGCAGCGGCTCGATTTCAAATTTCACCAACGTGCGGGCTCGCTGTACCAGGTACTTGTCCGGGTGCGCGATCAAGACCACCGGCTCTTCAGGATGATTTACGACGCCGTCCGCGAGGAACGGCTGATCGTTCAGGATGAGAGCCACAGCGTTCTCGCCTGGAATGCCCTGGGCAGTAACCACGGTGAACTCATCCCACGGAACATTTCCGGTAAACGCGATGTTGAGAATGCGGCCACGCGCGATCGGGCTGCGGATGGTAGCGCCATATAACATACCCGGAAACTGCAAGTCGTCCAAATATTTTGCGCGGCCCATGATCTTGTCACGGCCTTCTTTTCGGATTACGGGTGTACCAACAACCTGCATGGAGAGTGGCTTTTCAACTACTGTACTACTAATGGCTATGACGTTTGCAGAAGACGAATTGCGAGACCTTTTCAAAGGCGTGCAGCCCGCCAACCAGGCGTATGCGACGGAGTTCCCCGGAGACGGTGGAGCGCGTCAGCCGGTTCACACCGTTTACGGCGGAGCCCATCTTTTTCGTGCTACCACCACGCGTAGCTTGGGGTCGCTCGCCCTCCGATCGCTGGAGGAATTTGGAGGCGCGCCCCATCACTTTGCGGAAGTCCTGGCGATACCGGCTTCGATTGCGCAAGATGTTTATACTCGTGTCCAACAGAAGTTGGAGCGCGAACCCGTGGAGGATTTCCGCATCGATTTCGAAGATGGGTATGGCAATCGTCCCGATGCCGAAGAAGACCAGCACGCGGTTCAGGCCGCCACCGAAGTCGCGCGAGGCTCGCTCGAAGGGATTCTACCGCCCTTTATTGGAATCAGGATCAAGCCGCTCACAGAACTTCTACATGCCCGGAGCGTACGTACCCTCGATTTATTTTTGACTTCGCTGGTCGAGCAGCTCGACGGGCCACTTCCGAGCGGCTTGGTTGTCACTCTTCCCAAGATCACATCGCCCGAGCAGGTCACGGCTCTAGTCGTCCTTCTGGAGCGTTTTGAGGCAGTGCATCGGCTCCGGCCCGGATCTTTAATGCTTGAGTTAATGATCGAGACCACCCAGTCGATCTTCGACAGCGAGGGCCGGGTGGCGATTCCCAAACTGGTGCGAGCAGCCCGTGGCCGCTGCCGTGGGGCGCATTTCGGAGTTTACGACTACACTGCCGCGTGCGAGATTACGGCCGAACATCAGAGCATGGTCCACCCGGCCTGCGACTTCGCTCGGGACGTGATGCAAGTCAGCTTAGCGGGCCGTGGGGTCATGCTCTCCGATGGAGCGACCAACGTGATGCCTATCCCCCCGCATCGCAGGCAGGCACTCACCCCGTCCGAGACAGATGAAAACCAGCGCGTCGTTCACCGTGCTTGGAAATTGCATTTCGATCAGGTGCAACGCTCGGTGCAGCGCGGCTTTTACCAAGGGTGGGATTTGCACCCGGCCCAACTGCCCACGCGTTACGCCGCGGTGTTCGCTTTTTCCTACAAAGCTTAGGGGCGGCCTCTGCCCGGCTGAAGAACTTCGTCGACAAAGCCGCCCAGGCGACGTTGGTCGGCGATGTCTTCGACGATGCGGCCACCGGTCAAGGGCTGCTAAATTTCTTCCTGCGCGGACTGAGCTGCGGCGCGCTGACCGAGGAAGAAGCCTTCGCGACGGGCCTGACTCACGACGACTTGCGTACCCGGTCGTTCGTTAAGATTCTGGAAGCGCGGCGTACACGCGCAGGCGGCTGATCCCGCCATCGGGGTAGATGTTCAGGCGGATGTAGTGACTTCGCCCAGGAGTCGGTTCTATCGCAAAGGTGTGCGTCGCGTTAGCTGTGAGCGGTGTTTGCGGAAGAATCTCTCGCCAAGGGGCAGTACCGTTCTCCAACTCTTCCCTAAGCACAATTGCGGGTGGGCAAGCGTCAATGGAACAGCTCTCGGGATAGTTGCCCTTGTAGTGCTCTGTGTCCACTTGAACTTCGTGGACCACCCCAGGCGTACCCAGCCGAACGATGATCCAGTCGTAACCTGGACCGCGCCGCCGCTTCGTCTCCCAGCCCCCGCCCATGTTGGCTGGCCGTCCGGGCAGGATCAGATTATTTCGCGACCCAAAAAACATATCGCTCGCCGAGAGCACCAGTCCCCCATTCGCGGCCGACGCAACATCTACGCGATCCCTCGCCGCGCTGTATTCATCCCAGTCGGGCAAACCCACCCCGAACAGCCGAAGCCGCGCAACGCCTCCATCCGGAAAGATGTTGAGCCGAACCTGGTCGCAAGCAGTATCGCCCGGCAGGTCAAACAAGTTGTGAGTTCCACCCTGCAGGCGCATCAGTGGGAGAATGGTCTCCCACCGGTCTTCCCGAAACCGGGCTTCGAGCGAACAGTGCGAAGGGAAATTACCAACAAAATAGCTTGTATCTACATCCAGGCCATGGAGCGCCGCCGGAAACCCAAGTTGGACGATGCACCAATCGTGGCCGGGCGTGCGCTTGCGGCGCGATTCCCAGCCATCCATCCATTTCCCCTGTTCGGTGTACTTGCCCGGAATAAAAACTGGGGCATCGACACGGATCAGGTTTTCCTTCGGCGCGAAGAAGTCGTCGCTAGCCTCAACCACCACGGAGCCGCAAGCCTCCGATGCCACATCGATCAGATCGGTAAAAGGATTCATTCGCGCCTATCATACACGCCTGGTGTCATTCAACTACAATCTCCGTCCTGCGCAGCCAGGCGCGCAGCGTCGGAAGATCCGAATCTAGCCGTCCGCGATCATGGCGTTCCAAGAGTCCTGATCGTGACCAACGCTCAGCCGGCTAGTACTCCTCACCAGAGGGAGCTGAAGCAGCCGGGGTTCACGCTCAATCCGGCCGAGCAACTCGGTTTCCGACACTTTCAGGTACATCAAGCCGGAATCCAGATAAGCTTTTCCCGTGTGATCGAGAATCCCCGCCAAACCAAAGCGGTCCACGAATCGTTTGATCTCCCCAGGCGCCATCTTCTTCTGGGTCAACTCGATCATCTGAATCGTAACCCGGCGCTCTTTAAAGAAACGTTCCGCAGCCCGTGTCGCCTGCGAATTTTTGACGCCGAATATCTGCACACCCACCATCGCCAGCTCCCGTTTTGAGCGCTTTACGCGATAGGTTTTTTCAAGAGTTTGATGCTTGAAGGGAGCACGAACATTTCGTCCGAGGTCTTTTTGTTGGCCTCGCCTGATTCTGAGAACATCTCGTAAATCTTTTCGCCATTGCGTTCCCGGTGGATTGCGAACGGCCATTGAACCCCGCCGCCGATGTCCCGGTACTTGGAGAATTCGGCTACTTCCTGATCTTTTTCCTTAGTTGCGGAATTACGCCGCTGGAAGGTCTGACGGACCGGCAGCTTGGTGATTTTATCGAAGTAGACCGTGGTGACGCGGTTCTGTGCATCCGCAACGTCGACGATTTCCACCGCACGATTCGAAAGCACGTCGGCGCCGCGCGATTCAAATACCATGCCTGGTTCCCGCAAGCGAATCCGAATGATGTACAGGATGTTTCGGATAGTCGACTCTTTGTATCTTTCAAACTGCTCGGATACCATGGGGCGGGCTCCACGGAAGGTAATTTCCCACGATTCATCCGTGCCGAACAGCACGCTGCTCTCTTCTTTCTTGCCGAAGAATTGGCGCTCGCGAACAGCTAGGCGATTCGCCGTGTCGGTCACGCCGGATACATAGCGGGTATACAGTTTCGTTACAGTCAATCCGCTTAGTTGCTCTCGATAGAAGGAGTAGGCTCGGCCGCTCTCCAGACGATCCTGCATCGCTAGATACCGGTCCCCGCCGAGTGCCGCCAGGCAATCGTCTACCACTCGCTTGCCTCGCTCGAGGTTGGTCTCCGCAAAGGCGGGGACAACCAAGGAGAGGAGGACGATCCCGCAGGCTGCGGAGTGTACGTTCATGGCTTCTTGCTGAGCAGTTCTGAAGTCAGGCCGGAGTTGATCTTAAATTCTTCAATCACGACGTCCGCGAATTTCTTGGCGTCCTGCTGAATCGCAATCTTGAACGGCACCTTTACTCCGTTGACGTCCCGCCAATCGGAATAGGTTTCTTCGATTTTGACCGGGCCTGCCGCGCCGGCGCCATCGTAAGTAAGCACCTGCGGAAGTCCGGTTGCCGCGTCAAGTTGGATTCGAACGCTTTCCCCTTGTTTATCGGAGATCTCGATGACCGATTCACTCACCGCGTTCACGGTTCGATTGGAATTGCGGTCGCTCATCCCCAGGCTGAAGAGTTGACGAAACAGCTCACCGCGAACCTGCTTGACCACAGGCGCGGGTAAGGGTTGAGATCCCTGTGGCCCGGCGACCCATCCCGCTTGGCCATCAAAGTAAACCGATTGCTTGCCAAAGGGCGCCTCGATATCCTGGCGCAAGCTCGAGGGCGCCAAAAATCGATTATGCTGCTGGATTTTTAAGCCACCTCCGGCTTGAATCGCGACTGTCCCTCGATAATCCGCGTCCTTGACCGACGTTAATTTCTCCGGTCCGCCTAACGCCTTCTGCATGCGCAGCAGTAACTGTTTGCCTTTGTCCAGCGTGGCGGAATCGGACTTAGCGGCTTCTTTGGGCGGTTCCGGAATTGTAAGATCAATCGGCTGTACTTTGAGGCCCAACTCGGTGATGGGGGTTTTGAACTCCTTGGGATTGCCCACGGCGACGATGGTCAGGTCTTCCGGCCGGAAGTATTTCTTAGCCACACGCGCGACGTCTTGTCTGGTAACGGCCTGGATGCCTTTTTGATACTGGAACACGAAGTCTTTCGGGTAACCGTAGTAGTCGTACTGAACCAGCCGGTTGAGCGTCTTGCTGGGCCGATCGAAGCGAAAAACGAACCCATTCAGCACCGTATCTTTCGCCGTCTGAAGTTCCGCTTCAGTAACCTCGCCGGTGCGAATCCGGTTCAGTTCCTCATTGATTGCCTTCAATGTATCGACGGTGCGCATGGACTGAGTACTGCCCGATATTCGAAACAGGCCGGGATGATCGTAACCTGCTCCCCAGGATGAGCCGATGTGATACGCGTACCCCAGCTTGGTGCGAATTCTTTGGAAGAGCCGGCTGGAAAAACCGCCTCCCAGAATGTCGGCGGCTACTTCCAGTGCGGGATAATCTTTGTCGTTGAGGATCCCGCCCATGTGCCCCACCTCGAAGAAGGTTTGCGCAACGTCCTCTTTAGGCGCCAGAAACACACCCGGGACCGGAACTTTTTGGACCTCGGGGAATTTCGGAACAGATGGTTGTTTCACCGTCCAGTTAGCGAATAATCTGGTCAGTGTGTCTTTCATCTCGGCCTGTGAGAAGTCGCCGTAGATGGCAAGCGCCGTGTTAGCTGGAAAGAAGTACCGTTGGTAGAAGTTGATCACATCAGCGCGTTGGATTTTGTCGATATCTGCATAGTTGATATCCCAGCCATACGGGTTATTTCTTCCATAAAGGATATTTCCAAACTCGCGGGAGACGATCCCATTCGGATCGTCATTGCGGCGAGCGATGCCACTCCGGGTCTGTGTTTTCGCCAGGTCCAATTTGTCCTGCCGGAACTCAGGTGTGGTCAACAGGTCCCGGAAGACCGCCAGCACGGCACCGGTGTTCTCCTTGAGTGCCGAGAAGGAGACGGTGCCGCTGGATTCACCAATCTGGCTCTCCACCGAAGCCGCGATGTTCTCGAGTTCCACATCGATCTGATCGCCGCTCTTCTCCTTGGTACCGCCGGCCCGGATCAACTCACCTGTTATGCCCGCTAGACCGTGTTTGTCGGCAGGGTCGAACAGGTTGCCGGTGCGTACCAGGGCGAAGCCGCTGATGACCGGTAATTCATGATGCTCCAGTAGGTAGATTTTCATCCCGTTCGGGAGCGTGAAGGTGTTCGGCTCAGGGATCTTCAGGGCGGGCAGCGGAGCAAATTTCAGGCTCTTGTAAGAAGGCAGTGGGGGAGCATGCCGGACTACCGTTTGCGCCGCGGCGAGGGTTACTGTGACAAGTGCTAGAGTGAACGGCCGGATCATTTTTCGCTCCCTGCGGCTGGGTTCGGAGTAGGCTTGGCTGCCACGGGCGGCACAGTATACACAACGGTTCTCGTTTGTGGAATCAGGTACTCTTTGGCGACCCTCTGCACATCTTCGGCAGTTACTTTGTCGATCTCCTGAATCCCGGTGAATAACTTCCGCCAATCGCCATAGTTCACGTAATAGGATGTCATCTCTTCTGCC
>JBBSHP010000072.1:0-11012 GCA_038232555.1 Bryobacterales bacterium | reverse complement strand
CTGGAGCTGCCCCGCGATAACCGCGACATCTACTCCTTCCTTTATCTGAATCCCAACATCACTCAGGGCGCTGCCGACGGGTCGTTCAAATTCATTGGCTCCCAAAGCTACGGCGCTAGCTTTTCGCTCGATGGACAGCGCTCCAATGGAGGCATCTTTGGAGAACCCACCTCCAGCCAGCCTTCCCTCGAAGCCGTTGGCGAGTTGAATATCCTTTCCAACGATTTCAGCGCCGAGTACGCCGGTATCGCCAATATCCGTGTCGAAACCAAGCGGGGCGGCTCGGCCTATCACGGGTCGGCGTTCTACAACAATAAAAATTCCGCCTTGGCCGCCTGGCAGCTTCAGGATAAAATCGGACAGGCGAATTTCCTGCCCAACTTTGCCCAGAACCAATACCCCAACCCGTTCTTCAATGTCACCGATATCGGTGGATCCCTCGGCGGCTCCTTGCCGTTAGTCAAAAAGACCTATTTCTTCGCCGCCTACGAACGGAACTGGAGCGCCAGGCCCGTCCAGCTTAGAAGCACAACCTTGCCCCACCCTTCCTTCTATACGGGTGACTTTTCCCGCTTGTCGGATGCCCGCAAAGCTCTGGTCCCCGCGGGCCTTGCACTCACTCCCGCCGAAATCGCCGGCAATACCGTCGGCGGACTCGGTCTGCGCTTCACGCAAATTCCGCAGCGCCTCTTAAACCCGGTAGTCCAAAATCTGATAAAAACGTACTTCCCCGCTGGCAACGCCGCCGCCCCCATCAACGCTGCCAATGGACGCCTGCCCAATTACTTCAATCTGCTCCCCGGGCTTTCCGTGCGCGATATTGGCACCCTGCGGCTCGATCATGACTTCTCTGAAAAGGATCGCGTCTATGGCGTTTACAACATCTCCGCCCAGACTTCCGCTACTGCCCCCGTCGTAAACCCGTTCACCGGCCTGGGTCTCACCCAAAACGACCGCTTGAATCACACCGTTTCTCTGTCGTACACGCGCCTGCTTAAAACCAATATCGTCAATGAGGCGCGCGGGGGCATCAATCGCCAGGCCCTGCTGCGGCACAGCAATCAGACCCTGCGGGATTTCCTTTCGGGCATTGGCTTTAATGAAGCGGATGTCTCGGCGTATGGCGCTGTGGTTGGCTCCTCCGCGCTCGACACCTTCGGCCATCCCGCCATCATCTTCGGCAGCAGCACGCCCTTCCAGGCCTTCTCGAATGGAGGCCGCAACACCTTTCGCCCTCAGGATCAGAACCTCATGACGTTCGGCGACACGCTCACTTGGCTGGTCGGAAAGCACAGCTTCAAGATGGGTGCCGACCTGGTCAGAAATCAGGCCGTGGATGGTTTCGCTTTCAACCGCGGCAATCCGCGCGGCCGCATCAATTACTCCGGTACCGGAATCGACGCCTTTGCGAAATTCCTCATCGGCCTGCCCCCCAATACCGCCCAGTACGTGCAGTTGTATCGCCCCGCCATGGACGTCCACAACTGGGAACACGGCTATTTCTTCCAGGACGATTTCCGCCTAAGCTCCCGGCTCACTCTCAACCTCGGACTACGCTATGAGCTGATCACGCCCTTCATCGAAAACAACGATTTGCTGGCCAACTTCGATCCCACTTACAACGTCAATGGCGCTCAGGGCCGCTTCGTCATCCCTTCCGACAAGACATTGCAGTACCTCGACCCGCGCATCGTGGCGTATGGCTACACCACCGCCGATAAGGCCGGGCTGACACGAGGCCTGATTCATGCGGACACCAACAACTTTGCGCCTCGCATCGGGGCCGCCTGGCGTATTACAGACCGCACCGTTCTACGCGGAGGGTATGGGCTGTACTATCCGACTTCGGCCGCCCAGGGCATCCGCGACCCGATTGCCACCAATCCCTTCAACCAAGGTTTAACCAAGACCAATACGAATGCAGCCAGTCCCCTCCAGGGTTGGCCCGGCGCAACTCACGGCGTCAGTCCCGTGAGCGGCGGCACTTTGCGCACCCTCGGATCCACACCTTCCGTAAACGTGGTTCCCTTCGATTTACAGCAGCCTCGCATCCAACAGTACAACGTCACCTTGGAACAGGAGATAGGCTGGAAAACAGCTCTTCGCCTCTCCTATCTGGGAACCTACATGAGCGGATTGATTGCGGGGCTGGACCTCAATGAAGTGCGCCCCAGCGATCAACCTTTCGGCACCCGGGGCGAAGACGGCTCTATCTGCGATCCCGTCAATAATGCCGACTGTGTGATCTCTGCCGCCGATAGCGCGCGCTACCGCTTTCCAGCCTTGGGCGATTTTGTCGAAAGCTACGGCAACTTCGGTCACGGCCGCTCCCAGGCGTTTCAGGCCCAGGCTACTCATCGCTACAATCGCGGCCTGCTGTTCGACGTTTCCTACACCTATCTGGACCAGAAGACCACCGCCCTGGATGCCGGTAACTCCAGTCTCGGCGGAATTGCTTACAACCCATTTACGCCAAATGCCGATTACGGGGAAGATTCCTACGTATCGCGGCATCGCCTGGTCGCTTATGGCATCTACGATCTGCCGGTCGGAAAAGGCCGCCATTACGGAGCGTCTATGCCGAAATGGGCCGATGCAGCGGTTGGCGGCTGGCAAACCACTTGGAATATGTTCGCGAAGAGCGGGACAGGCTTCACGCCATTCTGGACCTGCGATGACTGCGGGCCGGTTTTCCCGGGCAACATCGGCATCAGTTCACTCGACGCCGTGGGCGATTTCAATGGTCCCAATTTCCGCCCCATCGTCCTGAATTCCAACTACAGCCAGAAGAGTGGCGACCGTGTATTCAATCCCGCCTCGTTCGGACCTCCGCCCATCGGAGCCGATTTCTACTCCAACCCGGCCGTCGCGCAGCGCAATCTGCTCCGTGGCCCCGGAACCTGGGGCGTCAACCTGGGGTTGCACAAAAACTTCCATTTCGGAGAACATGTACGGGCCCAGCTCGGGGCCGATTTCAACAACGTCTTCAACCACCCGCTCTTTTCGCCCAATCAGGATGAAGGTGGCGGCGGAGGGAGCTTCGCCAGGCTCGGAAGCTTCAACCTCGCCGTGGATCAGAAGACCGGAAAGCTGCTGCCCATCACCGACATTACACCGAACCCCGATTTCGGCCGCCAGATCACCAGCTTCTCGCAAGAGGGCATCGACAGCCGCCGAACCGTCCGGCTCCGCCTCAGGATCACATTCTAAATGCTCAAAACCAAACTATTCCTACTCCTTGCCGTCGCGGCCATCGGCCACGCCCAGATCTTCACGCTGACTCGTGACCAGTTGGTCAAGTTCACCTCAGCCAGCCCCTATGACCGTTTCCCGGATGGCCGCCCCAAAGTGCCGAACGAACTGCTGGAGAGGTGCAAAGGCCTCTCCATTGAGGAGGCATGGGCCGTGCTGCCCGAAGCCGGCTACCCGAACCAATTTGAGGGTGGGTGGAAACTGCTACACCCCGGACAGAAACTCGTTGGTCGCGTCGTGACGGCTCAGTTCATGCCCATGCGCCCCGATGTGATGGACGTGGCTGAAGCCGAGGCCAAAGCGAAAGGGCTCGGCCGGAACGCCAACCAGCGCTTTATCGATTCGCTCCAGCCCGGTGATGTCGCTGTAATCGATCTATTCGGAAAAGTGGAGGGCGGAACCTTCGTCGGCGATAATCTGGCCACCGCCATCTTCTCTCGGACCGGGAACGGGTTCGTCGTCGACGGCTCCATCCGCGATCTGGAGGGCATCTTCGACATCCCCATGGCCAGTTACTTCCGGGATGTCCATCCCTCCGCGATTCGCAACGTCATGCTAACCGCCGTCAACGTCCCGATCCGGATCGGTCATGCTACCGTAATGCCCGGCGACGTAGCCTTCGGTGATCGCGGCGGCGTCTACTTTATCCCTCCACACTTGATCAAACAGGTTCTGGACAAAGCGGATGTCACTCACATCCACGATGAGTGGACCAAGAAGAAGCTCCTGACGGGCAAGTACAAATCCAGCGAAATCTATCCCAGCCCGAGCAGCCCTGAGTTGAAGAAGGAATACGAAGAATATCTAAAAGCCCACTCAAAAAAGTAAGCCGATTGCGGACACCACGGCTGCCGTAAGAGCCCATACCGCGAGCAGTCCGTGATCGATCAGTAAGCCGCCTATAAACGGCGCAATGATTGCTGAAATCGACATCAGCGATTGGTTCAGGCCCAACACAGCGCCCTGCTCGGCGCGGCTGGCCTTTTGCGTGATCAAGCTGGTCAGGGCCGGGCGCAAAGCGCCAGTTCCTATCGTTGCTAAGGCGCTCACCACCAGCAACAGCGGAATGCTATAGGTAAATCCGAGCAAGGCGAACCCGATTGCGGCCGCCAGAAAGCCACCCCGGACCAACTTGGTTTCGCCCACTGCTTTCACTAATCGGCCGATCAGTCCGCCTTGCAGGATGATCCCCAGGAATCCGACGAAAGCATAAACGTAACCGACCTGCTTGGGGCCGAAACGTTCGCCTCCCCAGGTGTAGCGCCGCTCCGCGAACAAGGCGAATCCGGAAATGAATAAGGAGAAAGCAAATGCGAATGCGAAAAATTGCCACAGCAATGGCGCCAATTCGGGCCGGCGGAAATAACCCGCGTAGGTCCGCCAGTCCAGCAGTGTCAGCCGGCGGGCGGACGTGTCTCCTGACGAATCAGGCGCGTTGTTTGGCAGTAGAAAATAGGTGGCCACGATGCTGGTAGCCGAGAGCGCTGCCGCCGCGAAGATGGGGAGTTGATAGCTGAACTGCGAGAGGAATCCCGATATGGCCGGGCCAACCAGAAAGCCCAGCCCAAATGCGATGCCGATAATACCGAATGATTTGGCCCGCTCCTCCGGCTTCGTGACATCTGAGATGTAGGCCTGCGCCAGAGATAAATTGCCTGCGGTCAGCCCGTCGATAATGCGGGACAGAAAGATCACCCAGAGCGAGCCCGCGTAGGCCAGTATCAGAAACCCGATGAAGGTGCCCACTTGACTGACCAGCAGCAGGGGGCGGCGGCCCGAACGGTCCGACATGCGGCCCAGGATGGGGCCCGCAATCAATTGACAGAAGGCATACGTTGAGACGAGCAGTCCGACCACCGTCGGAGTGGCCCCGAACTTCTCTGCGTAAAAAGGGAGTAACGGAAGAATGATGGTAAGACCGAGTACGTCGACAGAAACGATAAGGAAGATGGGGAGGAGCGGGGAGTGGCGCAACGGAAGTACGATGGTAACAGAGTCGCGCCATGCCTGACCAACTCTACCTCTCCTTGTGGCTGAACGGCTTCACTGAGCACAATATGCTCCGCCATTATGAGAAATTGCTGAAACTGTTTCCGGTTTCAAAGCTCGCGCAAAGCCCTTCTTTGTTTACGGTGATCGCTTTGCAATATAGCGAGCCGCCCGTTTTCGAGCACGCCTTTGCTCCGCCCGTAGATATCGATCAAGTGCTGGTCGCCGCGCGAGAATTGGGGAGCCCCGATTCGTGCTTTCGTCTCGAAACGTTTTGGGATCTGTGGCAATATGACGGCGATTGGAAGCTTCTGCCGGCCCGAGTTGCGCTTTGTTGCTTAGCGCCCGGGTTCGAGAAAGATCTGGGAGAGAATCTGCGCGTTGAATTCGGCATCGACACCCACTTTCTCCCGCAGCCCGATCTTCCCGATAACTATCGCATGACTCAGTCGAATATCAAGAGCCTGCTCAAGCTGGTTCACGACGTGGACGATCGGTTGAACGTCTCCAGGCGGCAGTTATGGACCGAATCCGGTGAAAATTTCGCCGACAAGCTCCAGGCCGAGCTGTCGAGCCGGTAGGCTATGGTTTGGTAAACTCATCAGCTATGAGAACTTTGCTATTAATCGCCGCCGCTTGCGTCGCAGTGCTGCCCGCAGCCGAAGCACCCAACGTGGTCAGCAAGACACTGGACCAGCAGCTCAGCATGATGAGCACGAGATCGTCCCTCTCGCGGAAGCTATGCCCGCGGACAAATACAGTTTCGCTCCCACCTCGGGCGAGTTCAAGAAGGCCCGCACCTTCGGCCAGCAGGCCTCCCATGTCGCCGCGGTGATCTACGCGACCTCCGCCAAAGTGCTCGGCGAGAAGGCGCCCACCGAAATGGGTGAAAACGAAAACGGCCCGGCATCCTTGAAAACTAAGGAAGACATCGTGAAATACCTGAAGGACTCGTTCGCTTATGCCCATCGGGCAACAGCGATGGTTACCAGTCAGAATTTAACCGAGATGATCGACTCGGCATTCGGCAAGAACAAGGTGCCGCGGCTCTCCATGATTACGGTTCCCGTCTGGCACAGCTTCGATCACTACGGGCAGATGGTGATCTACGCTCGTATGAACGGCATCATCCCGCCGGCCAGCCGCTAACCACGTGCCGTGCCAGCCACATTTCCTGGCAGTCGATTTAGGGGCTTCGAACGGCCGCGTGCTGGCCGGCCAATGGGACGGCGCGCGATTCGCGCTTGAAGAGATTCACCGTTTTCCGAACGGCCCCGTTCGTATCATGGGCAGCCTTTTCTGGGATACGGCGCGTCTGTGGACCGAGATCCAGGCGGGCATTTCGCTGCATAGTGCGAAAGCCAGTGGCACTCTGGCAGGCATCAGCATTGATGCTTGGGGAGTCGATTTCGGATTGCTGGATAGCCGGGGGCGACTCCTCGGCCATCCGTATCACTACCGCGATGCCCGGACCAACGGCGTTCCGGATCGTGTATTTCAAACCGTTCCGGCTGCGGAGGTTTTTCGCCAGACCGGCGTGCAGGCCATGCAGCTCAACACGCTGTATCAGGTCTTTAGCATGGTGGAGGCCAGCGATCCTCAGTTGGATGCGGCCAGAACTCTGTTGATGATCCCCGACTTGTTCCATTACTGGATGACGGGCGAGCGGAAAGCGGAGTACACCAACGCGACTACGACCCAGATGTTCGACGGGGCGAATCACCGCTGGGCGACGGGGCTGCTCGAAGCGCTGCGGGTCCCAACGGCTCTGCTGCCTCCCATCGTCGCGCCCGGTACGATTCTGAGTCCGCTTCGAGCCGACCTGATGAACGATGTTGGACTGGCTTGGCCGGTGCCGGTCATAGCGGGAGGAACGCACGATACCGCCAGCGCCGTCGCTGCCGTTCCGGAGCTCGATGATGAAAGCGCTTTTCTGAGCAGCGGCACCTGGAGCCTGATGGGCGTTGAGCTGGATGCGCCCCTGATTAATGAGGAGGTCCTGTCATTGAGCTTTGCGAACGAAGGCGGAATCGGCGGCAAGACGCTGCTGCTTCGAAACATTTGTGGGCTTTGGCTGTTGCAGGAGAGTTTGCGGCAATGGGAGAAGGACGGCCGCAAGTACGCCTGGGACGAAATTTTAAAGCTGGCCGGGGAAGCCGCTCCGTTGGTTTCCCTGGTGGATCCGGACGCACCAGAGTTCCTGTCACCGGGCGACATGCCCGTCGCGATCCGCGCTTTTTGTCGTCAGACGCGGCAGCCCGAGCCGGACAGCGTGGGGGCCATCGCGCGCTGCTGCCTGGAAAGCTTGAGCTTGAAGTGCCGCTGGGTGGTGGAGGCGCTGGAGAGTCTTACCGGACGAAATATTCGAACGATTCGAATGGTTGGGGGCGGTTCCAGAAACACACTGCTATGCCAGCTTACGGCGGATGCCACCAACCGTCAGGTCGCCGCCGGCCCGGTGGAAGCAGCCGCGCTCGGCAACGTGATGGTTCAGGCCATCGCAACTGGCATTTTGCCGGACGCCGCTGCCGGACGGCGCGCGATTGCCGCTTCGGTGGAACGCTTCTACTACGAGCCCAGCCCCAAGGTGGACTGGGGCCCGGTCTACGGGCGATTCAAGGCCATGCTCGCCAGCGCGGTGCTGGCGCTATGCCTGTTCGCAGTGGGCTGCGGGGGCTCGTCCACCAGCAACCCTGGCGGCCACCACCAGTTCTTCGTGGCATTTAGTCAATGCAACAATGCCGAGCCCTATCGAGCGGCTCAAAATGCGTTGATGACCAGCCTCTTCGGCAAACATGCCGACGTGAAATTAGTGATCGCGGATGCGCAGCAGGACAACAGCAAGCAGGTAGCGCAGGTGGAGACATTCATCCGCCAAAAGCCGGATCTGCTCATTGTTGCGCCCAACGAACGCGCCGCACTGACGACGGTAATGGGCGAGGCCGTCGAAGCCAACATCCCGGTCATCTGCCTCGAACGCGATATCGTGAAGCCATCTTACACTAGCTACGTTCACAGCGACAACGTGGCCATCGGGCGCATGGCCGGCCAGTTTATTGTGGACCAGCTTAAAAAGAAGAACGGGTCCGCACGAGGCAACATCGTCCAGATGCGCGGTTTGCTAGGCGTTGAAGGCGAGATGAACCGCAACGCGGGCGCTAAGGAAGTGTTCGAAAAATATCCCGAGGTCAAGATCGTCGCCGAACCCGTCGCCGATTGGATCCAGGCGAAAGCGAAAGATCGCATGACCGAGGTCCTCCGGAGTCAGCCGGCCATTGATGTAGTCTACGGCCACAATGACCCCATGGCCATCGGCGCGTATCTTGCGGCCAAGGAACTTGGCCGCGAAAAGGAGATGATCTTTATTGGCGTGGACGGGCTGGGTGGGCCCGCTGGCGGAATCAAGAAGGTAATGGACGGAATCCTGGCAGCCACCTTCGTTTATCCCCTGTGTGTCGACAAGACGGTTTCCATTGCGCTCAAGATGCTGCACGATCCCAAGTTCCATCCGCAGAAGGATTACACGCTCCCCTCCGAAATGGTCACCAGTGCCAATGCGGCCGACATGTACAAGATGTTGACCGTGCCGGGAGGAAACTAACCGCCGGCTAACCCGAACGCGTCCGCAATCAGCTCGTAGGAGCGACGCCGCGCGGCATGGTCGTACATGATGTTGACCAGGAACACTTCGTCGGCCCCGTACTCGGCTGCAACCGCTTCCACCGCCGCTCGAACCGTATCGGGAGCGCCTGCAATCAGGCGTCGTCCGGGCGGCATCTTCGGTCCGATGCCCTCTCGATCAAGAAAAACTTGAGCTTTCTCGACCTCGGGAACAGCGATTAACTGATTTCTGTACAATAGCGTCATCATCATGCGGAAGCTGGCTGAAAGCCGTTGGCCTTCTTCGTCCGATTCGGCGCAGATCGCCCAGGCACACACTCCGATGCAAGGAGTCGAGAGGCACTCAGAGGGCTGAACCCGCTGCTTGTAAAAAGCGGCAATGGGCGCGCCCTCGGCATTGATGAAGTCAGCGAACACGTACGGCAGCCCTAATTCCGCTGCCCAGATTCCACTCTGAGCAGACGAGCCCAGCAGCGAAACTTCCGGCCTTTCAAAGCGAGTTCCCGGTACAAAATAGCCGAGCAACTCGTCTAGCTGGTCGCGGAAGTCATCCGGTGGGAGCTGACGACGATCGCGCTGCAGAGCATGTGCCACTCTCGGGCTGGTCCCGGCAGCACGGCCAATACCCAGGTCGATGCGTCCTGGGTAAATGCCACTCAACATGCTGAAGGTCTCCGCCACCTTGAGCGGACTGTAATGGGGCAGCATGATCCCACCGCTCCCGACGCGAAGATAGGACGTAGCTGAAGCGATCGGACCAATAAGCGCTTCAGGACTGGCGCACGCCAAGCCCGGTGTTCCGTGGTGCTCCGCGACCCAATACCGGTGATAGCCCAAGCGATCGGCGAGACACGCCAGATCGATGCTGTTACGCAGCGCCTCGCCCGCCGTTGCACCTTCCGGAATCGGAGACTGGTCGAGAACGCTTATACGGAAGCTAGCCACTGGCCCATTAGATGCGGTATCCTGGCGCTCGATTCACTCACGAGCTACTCGCGACGGCGGTGAGAGGGCAGCTTTTTAACGCTCGCCTACTCGATCGTAATCAGAACATCCCCGGCGGCCACCGTATCCTCGTCCTTGGTGTGGACCTTCACCACCCGGCCGGGCTTCGAGGCTTTCAACTCATTTTGCATTTTCATCGCTTCAACTACGATCAAGCCCTGGCCTGCCTCAATCGGCTGATTCTCTTCGACCAGGACCCGAACCACCCTGCCTGGCATGGATGCGCTCACAGTTTGAAGACCGCCGCCCAGAGCAGCTCGCGATCGCAGACTTGTATTCCGAGGATCGCGCACTTCCGTTTTGAAGCGCCGACGCAGGACATCGACGGTGAAGCCGTCCCGTTCCGACGCAATGCGAACCTGGGAACTCCTTCCCTCCACGAGCACGGAAAAGACGCCCGGCTCGACTTCAACAGCCTCCGCTACTGCGGCACCTTGGAGCGACGTTTCGCGGTTGTTGACGAACACTACCCGCCCCATCGCAACAAATCTCCCCGTCCTTGCGAGACCCACCGGCTGAATACCGCTTGCGGATGCGGCTCTGCCACACGTTGACGCGAGCTAGCGAATTCGGCTGAAACGAATGCGGCGATCTTCTCCAGTTCAGGGACATCCTTTTGCGCTTGGCGGCGCTTCATAAACCCCTCGATGAAGCCAGTGTGCAAACGTCCGGCCCGAAATTCCTCGTCCTCCAACAGCTCACCAAAAAATGGCAAATTGGTCTGGATGCCCGTCACTGCATATTCATGGACCGCGCGACTCATGCGCCGGATCGCCGAAGGCCGATCATAGCTCCACACGGCCAGCTTCGCCAGGAGAGGGTCATAGTCGATGGGCACGTTCCAACCTGCATAAACTCCGGAGTCCAGGCGAATCCCCGGACCGGACGGTTCACTCAAATGCACGATCCGGCCCGGCGATGGGAAGAACTGATTCTCTGGATCTTCGGCGTAGACCCGGCACTCGATAGCTGCGCCCTGCCACCGGATTTGCTCTTGATTGAAGGGAAGCGGCAGGCCCGCCGCAACCATCAATTGTAAGTGCACCAGGTCGAGCCCGGTCACCAACTCCGTGACAGGATGCTCCACTTGGAGGCGCGTGTTCATCTCAAGAAAGTAGAACTTCCGGTCGGAGTCCACCAGAAAT
>JBBSHP010000071.1:0-11035 GCA_038232555.1 Bryobacterales bacterium | reverse complement strand
CTCAGTTGTGCCCTTGTGGGATTATGCGACCTGCAATCCCAAAAGCTGGGAATGTTTGGCATCTCCACTTAGCACGATTACCCAGGCCAGGCTTGGCCAGTTCTGGGTGAGAGCTGCGGACATGCTGCCGGCGCCAAACCTCATACTGTCCCCACGCGGGCCGACACTCGGCGGCAACGGCCTTCTGCAGCCCGCCGGCTGTTTAGTTGATTTGTTAGCGGCGCCGGCCGGCTCACAGATCGTCATCGACGGTCAGAAGAATAGGTTGCTTTCCACTTTCGGCGGTATCGTGCAGGTTCCGCTGGGGCCGTTTATGACTCGCGTTTCCACCTTTAAGCTCTATGTCGATGGCGCGCAGGCCGCTTCAAAGGATTTTAATTATGTGCCGCCGTTCCGGCCTTGAGAAGTAGGGTCTGCTTGTGTTCTGAGTGCTGTTCCTTTGCTGATCTGCGGTCGGCCCCTAGACCTAGAGCCTGGGCAGGCACGTTAGAATCGAAGCATATGCGTTTTTTGCTCCTGGCCGTACTGTGCGTTGGGCCACTCGCCGCGCAAGGGAAAGCACCCTCCGCCTACGATAAGGCAACCTTTGAAGCTTACGTGCGACACCTTCTCGCACTCACTCCTGACTTTCAGGTGAAGGTGGACGATCCGAAACCAGCCGCACTCCCTGGCATGAAACAGATCGATGTGCATTTGTTTTGGCCGAATGGTTCGCAGGACGAGACCTTCTATGCGACCGCCGACGGTAAGCACATCGTTCGCGGCTACATATACGATGTCGCCCAGAACCCGTTTCAAGCCGACCTCGACAAACTGAAGACCGAGCTCTCGCCGAGCTTCGGCACTGCGGGGGCACCGGTTGTGATGGTGATCTTCAGCGATTTTCAATGCCCCGTTTGCAAGGAGGAAGCCAAGTCGATCCGCGACAACGTAGTCGCTAAGTTTCCGACCCAGGTGCGGGTCTATTTCAAAGATTCGCCGCTGGAACCCATTCACCCCTGGGCCAAGCCGGCCGCCATCGCAGGCCGCTGCGTGTTCCGCCAAAGCCCTACCGGCTTCTGGAAATATCATGACTGGATTTACGAGCACCAAACCGAAATTACTCCCGAGAATCTGAAAGACAAGGTGCTCGGTTGGGCCAAGACGGCCGACGTAGATTCCCTGCAATTGGGGCGCTGCATCGATACCAAGGCAACCGCGGGGGAAGTCGAGAAATCGCAGGCCGAAGCCAAAGCGCTACATATTGACAGCACTCCGACCACCTTCATCAACGGGCGCCGGCTGATCGGAAACTATCCCTGGCCTAATTTGGAACAGATCATCAACGGAGAATTGAAATATCAACAGAACGCGCACAACGCGGGCGAGAAATGCTGCGAGGTTTCGCTGCCTTCGCCGCTCAAGAAATGAGGCGCGCCGCCTGGCTCCGGACCACGATTGTATTCGCCGCGGCGTTCATTCTTCGTGCTGCCGACCTCAGCCCGGATGAATATCTCAGCTACGTAAAATATCTTTCCTCCGACCCCTTGAAGGGTCGCGCCACCGGTTCGCCTGAACTGGACAAAGCGGCTGATTACATCGCGTCAAAATTTCATGACTCGGGCTTACAGCCGCTGCACGGCTCCAGCTACTACCAGGATTTCGTCGTCACCACCAGCGCTCGTTTGGGCTCGCACAATTCGCTTGTGATTCCAGGAGTGCGGGGCGGTACGCATCTCAAAAAAGCATTAAGACTGCAGAAAGACTACATTCCGTTAAACCTTTCGGCGCGCGGAAGGGTGTCCGGTAAGGTCGTGTTTGCCGGATACGGCATCACGGCCCCGGAATACCGTTACGACGATTACGCAGGACTGGATGTTAAAGGCAAGCTGGTCCTAGTGCTCCGGCATGAGCCGCAGGAGTTTGACGCCAAGAGCGTGTTTGAGGGGAAGTCGTATACCGCCCATGCGCCGTTTTTCAATAAAGCCTCGAATGCCAAGATGCACGGCGCCAGGGCAATCCTGCTGGTAAACGACGTTGCCGCGCATCCCACTGAAGAAGACCGGCTGGAGAAGTTTGGAACTACCATCGGACCCGGCAATTGCGGCATTCCGGCCGTGCAGGTGACGGCTGAGGTCGCTTCCGCCTGGCTGGCTTTGGCTGGCAAGAAGCTGACGGACATCGAAGCGAATATCGACCGGAGCCTCCAGCCGGAATCGTTTGCGCTGCCGGACACGTTCCATGTCGATGTCAATGCGGACGTGGAACGGGAAACCAAGACGGTCCATAATGTCGGCGCTTATCTGCCTGGGGATTCGGATGAGTATGTGATCGTCGGTGCGCATTACGATCACCTGGGATTGGGTGAACAATTTTCGCTGGCCCCGGCGCAGGCGGGCACGATCCATCCGGGTGCTGACGACAACGCCTCGGGCACCGCAGGAGTACTGGAGCTGGCGCATATGTTGGCGCGGGGCCCTAAACACAAACGTGGCGTTTTGTTTTTGACGTTCGCGGGGGAGGAGCTGGGTCTGTTAGGGTCGGAATATTATGTGGAGCATCCCGAGCTGCCGCTGAGCAAAGCGGTCGCCATGATCAACATGGATATGATTGGCCGGATCCGCGAGGAAAAGATTTTCATCAGCGGGGCCGGAACCGGAACCACTTTCGACCACATTCTAAGGAGCGCTGCTATCCGGCACCCCTTCCACACGGATTTCTCGGAGCAGGGGGGATACGACGCGAGCGATCACACCAGTTTCACCGGCAAACAGGTCCCCGTACTGTTCTTCTTCTCGGGACTGCACAGCGATTATCACAAGCCCAGCGACACCTGGGACAAGATTGACGCACCCCAGGCGGTGAAGCTGCTGGCCTACATCGGCGACGTGGTCGGCCAGCTTGAGGATGATCCCGGACGGCCACAGTTCGTCCGGGTAGCTGAGCCGCACGGGCACGGCGATCACTCCGGGGTATCCACCGGGTCCGGCTATGGGCCGGACTTCGGAAGCATACCGGATTTCACCGAGCTGCCCAATGGAGTTCGGTTCGCGGATGTCCGGCCGGGTTCACCCGCGAACAAAGCCGGCCTGAAAGCGGGCGACGTTCTGACCGAATTCGATGGCAAGCCGATCCAGAATCTTTACGATTTTACATACGCTCTTCGTGCCAGGAAACCTGGCGATGAGGTACTAGTTAAGGTGCTCCGAGGGGATCAGACGATTAGAGCCAAGGTACTACTGACCCAGCGCAAGTAAACCCGCATACTGGGTTTACCGATGCTTGCCGACGCTTCCGCACCAACCCTTCAGACCGGATTACACGCCTCCACTTGGAAGCTGCCTCCTTTGATTCTGCATCCTTTTTCGGATGCCAAGGGGCCGGGCAAATTAATCGAGAGCTCACGTGCAAGCCTGAAAATGCAGGGATTGCTGCCCGCTGGCGAATCCACTCGCAGCGACCTGGAGGGCGTAATGTTCGAAGGCCGTTACTCGGAGCTACGCATGCTCTACTACGTTGGCAAGGACATCAACCGGTGGGTGGAGCAGTGCCTGGATTGCATTCGCCGCACGGATGCCGGTCTAGCACCGCGGATCCAATCGCAAAGCCTCTTGACGCTGCTGATCCAAAACACGCCCGCGCACGTTCGAGAGAAGCTGCAGAAGTGGGGAGTCTCCGACTACCGTGCGTTATTCAGCCGCGGGCTCGGGTTAAACCTGATTTTCGCCAACGCGCCCGAGCGGTCCGCCTTGACCGAAGAATTCGTGTGCAATTACTACCGCTACAGTGACCAGGTTTTTTGCTCATACCAGTCGGGGACTTCCCACACCGTGTTAGACCCAGCACTCTTCCACTTTGACCTGTTCTCGTCTGGCGAGTATTCACGGATTCTGGAGCGGTTGTGGGACAAGGGGTAAATTACGCCTGCCGGTGGGATATCGGTCTACAGTAAACGCCTGAGTTGAAGATACGCGCGTTCAGGCATAAGGGCCTTAAACCGGGAAACCGGGATCGGCCTGGATCTCCTCGATCTGCCGGACGTGCCGCTCGCAGTGCGGGCCCAGGAACACCAGCCACTGGTAGCAATCCAGGTCGCCAAAGGCGAAGTGTGGGAAAAAGTGGCCGCGCAAATCCGCCTGTGTTCCGACCGCAAATTGCACGGAACGCTCGCGCGCTTTCTCAAACTCGTCCACCAACTGATCGAAGTGCGGCCACCTTCCGGTAGGAGTCGCTCTCGCGGGCGCCTTTACCCGCGTGCCGCGTTCGGGAACCGCTCGCAATATCAGCTTCTCCTTGCCCCGCGCCGCCGCAGCCTTCTCAGGCGTGGGCGTGGCCGCTAGCTGTTGCTCGATAGAGTTCACGACCACGGTCTCCACCAGGGTGACGTGTTCTATGCATTCGGCCACGGACCAACATTCGGCTCCCGGTCGGAAATCGCGCTGCTCCGGCGTCAGTGCTGCGATGGCGTCGAGCAGCCGGAGACGACTCGATTTCAGGCTCCGGATCACAACTTCCCTTTCAGTGGTGTCCAAGGGAACCTCCGGTGATGGGGACTCCGGCAATACCGCGGGCAAAACCGGCAATCCGAACCCCCGCGTCCCGCGCTTCTGGAAAGTCCAGCGCCATCGTACCGGCCGCATCGGTTTCTATTTCGAGCAACTCTTCATCATCCACCTCGACTTCGTATCTGATGCGCGGCTTCCATCCAAACACGAATATATGTTCCGCGGCGGTCCGAAATCGCAGTCCTTCACGGGCCAGCATCACGCTGGCGCCCCCGATCTCGATCAGCTCCGGTTTGGCGGCACGCCGCGCGTTCTGGTTAGCGGACGAAGTCAGTACGGTGATTTTCCCATCCCGAAATAGTTGCGCCTCGCCCTGATACAGACCAAACCACACGGCGTTCTCGTCCCAATTCGACCGGAGAAATAGCGTACCCGATCTCGCGTCGTGAAAGAGCAGGGGGACATGCTCGAAGCTCAACCCGGGCTGGTATGGGTTGGCCCATAAGAACTCATAGGGAGCCCCCAGGGCCCCCCGTAACATGAACCGGTCCTGAATCAGCCAGCCTTGCAGAAACTGATTTTGCAGAGCATTCGTATCAAAGGCTACGGTGCTCAATCCGGCTGCCCGCGCCAACGCGGCCCGATTTGGGTCTGGCTGCCCAGCCCCTTTGTAGACCGGAATCCAATACTCATTTTCAGCTGCTGGGAAGGGATTCGGATAATTGCCGGCGATTTGATACGATGGCAGATCTTTGAAATAGCCCGGCGCGGACAATCGCATATCCAAAGTAAGGTTGTCGCGGACGGCGTGTAACATCTCAAACAGCGAGTACAGTTCAGCTCCGGCATCCAGGTCGCGTCCCTTTTCAAGGGCAGGCGCGGTATCGCGACGCCACCACTGTTCGACCACATCACGCAACACCTTCTCCGCGAAATCCATGTTCAGATCTGCGATCGCTATGGCGGCCAGAGCGCGGCTTCGTTGGGAAGCGGTCTCAGGTGAGTCACTCTGCGCAATTCCCTTCTGTATTCTGGCGGCCAGCGCGGCCGATTGTCCTTCGGTCAAAACGTCCTGACACCAGTCGAATACAATGGCAAGCTGCCGCAAGTCGGTACCCGGTCCGAGCGCCCAATCGACGGCCAGCTTACCTGTCTTGGCATCCCCGGCGATGGCGTGAAACAGCGCCCACCCGAAACCAGGTTCCGGCAGGGCCGCCCCACCGGAGATCAGTGCCTCGAACTGCTTCCAGCGCATGGATTGCCTCTCGCGCTCGCGCTTCAGCAACCGCAACCGTTGCGGACGCAAGAGCAGCCTGGGGTGTTCGGTATAGACCCGAAACTCATCAGCGGGTGCGGGCGGCGCGGCGGGAGCAGGGTCTGGCAGAGTCTGGGCCGCCGACGCACATATGGTTAACAGCGATGCCAGGCAGACGAGGCGCATTTGAGTGGGAAGCCGAGCTTTATCATTGTGTCACACTGCCACAGCCGGCTCTCCGAATGCCGCAACTCGACCGCAACTGAACCAGCCGTTTCAGTTACTTAAGGTGCTTTAACCCATGGTGCGCAACGTGCAGTGCCACTCTCGAATTGAGGAAGTAAACTTTAAACCTGCCCCTCTGCTTGCAATGAGCAGGACGGGAAGCGAGTGGTTGAAAAAACGGCGTGCTTGCGGGCCGGATTTCAAGTTCTAAACCGCTCACTCTCCTGTCGGCGAGTTGTAACAGAGGGCTTTTTTTGGGCCGTCCTCTTGGTAGTGGGTCAGTTTCAAACTTGCTCCCGTCGTCGAAACAAGATTAACGCGACAAGTGAGTATCCAATGCCCCCAGTCATGATGGCTGTAACAACCGTCCCAAGGCACTCCGAGGCTCCACAATCAGGGCCTAATAACGAATTTGTAACGTAGCCCCACTGTGTTTGATACGACCATGAGGGGGCCCACCCTCTGAAGTCGCTCCACGCCTCCTATGAGAACATTACGAAGCCAGGCAACCACGCGAATAGTGCGCGTTTGGGAGAACGTCGGCGAAGGATACCAAGGGCAAGGAGTGCGCCCGCAAGCGGCGTGAGCCAATATTGAAGGAGTCCGAAAAGTGGGACAACGAATAGAACAATGAGCCAGTGAGCGGGTACCGCCTGCCATGCTGGCCATCCCGAGCGATTCTCTTCGAGGCTGTCAAACATTAGTTATGCCTCGAGCCGAAAGCAACGCGGCCCCCCAAGGGCTAAAATCTCAAACTGACCCACTACCGTCCTCTTAAACCACGAACAATTTCACTGGTACGCGAAATAGCTTTGCTAATGCCTTGGCCTGCCCTCTAGAAACAGGCCGCCGCCCCGCCATCACTTCGCCCACCAGATGAGGGTTGCCGAAGATGTCCGTCAAGACGTCATTCTCCCAGCCTCTCGACTCCATCAAACGCTGCAAAGTCTCATGGGGATGGGGCAACGTTGTCCTCTCTGCATCCTCTTCTTCGTCTTCCTCACTCTCTTCTAAAGATTGGCTCTCGAATGAGTGAATCAACAGCACCAGTAATTCGAGCAGCTTCCGCTCTTCGCCCGAGAGGGCCGCTCCTCGATCCATCAGATCTTCCGCGACGGTGAGCAGGCGGTCGTGCTCTTCCTCCGTCTCGATCACCCCCGGACGCGCGCTGGCCAGTAGCTCGGCGTAGCGTTGTTCGTTGATAACGGTATCGCTCAGAACGGCAGAATCTCTTCGCGTTGCGGATCGAAGTCGATCCGGCGCTTCTCAAGGTACGCGATGTTGCCCAGATGGGATGCTTGCGCGGAACGATGGCCGATCAGCACGTCGCCATTGGGCCTCATACGCGTCCGCACGCACTCCAGGAAGTTGTTGACGTGATCGAGCGTCAGGTCGTGCGGCTCTGCTTTCACAATGGTTGGTTCCGCACCTCGTCCGGGTGGATGAAACTCAAAGTGCCCACGGTCGATCAGGAGCCGGCCCTCTGTCCCACACAGTTCCACGGCTTCGCCTTTGATCCCGGGCACCAAGGTGGCCTCGAAGGTCGCGGTTAGATCCACTGGATACTCCAGCAGCACGTTGATGGTGTCCGGTGCAGTGCGTCCATCCTTATAGGCGTACACTCCACCAGCAGCGACGGCGGACTTGGGAATCTCTTGTCCCAGGAACATATGCACCACGTCGATCCAGTGGGTGAACAAATCGGTCACCTGACCGCCGCCAAAATCCAGATAAGCGCGCCAGTTGTAATACTGCTGCGGGTCCCAATCGCGCCACTTCACCGGACCAAGGAAATGCGCCCAGTCCAAGTTAGACGGCTGGGTCTGGAAAGAGGCGGGGGCCTTGCGCAGGTGATAACCGTTTCCATGCCACCAGGTGCGCGCCAGCGTAACCTTGCCCAGCCGTCCCGTGTCGAGATACTCTTTCTTGGCCTGCAGATAGTGTTTGCCCGAGCGCTGCTGCATGCCCACCTGGCAGACTCTGTTATTAATCCTGGCCGCTTTCACAATGCGTGGGCCTTCATCAATGGTCCGAGTGAGTGGCTTTTCCACGTAGACATCTTTGCCGGCATTCAGAGCGTCGATGGCCGTGCGAGCATGCCAGTGATCGGGCGTGGCGATCAGTACGGCATCGATATCTTTCATTTCGAGCAGCTTCCGATGATCGGTGAAAGTCCTGGCGTCCACTGCCTTCTGCTTGGCCTTATCGATCTGCTCGGCATAGATGTCGCACAGAGCTGCGACGTGGACCTTCGGGTCCGCCATAAAATGGCTCATATCGAGACGTCCGCGCTCGCCCGGGCCGATTACGCCAAGCTGAAGAGTGTCGTTGGCCCCGAGCACCCGATTGTACGAGGCCGCGGTCAGGGCCGCCGCGCTGCTGATAAAGGCTCGTCGTGCAAGGTTTTTTGGTGGCAACATGAGTTTGATTATATGCCCTGCGCGCGACATCCATGGCTTGCGGACCTGGGGCTTGCTGCCGTGGGGCTCCTGCCCGCCAAGAAAGGCTGCGAATTATCGCACCGGCATCCCACTTGAGTTTCATGACCAAGATTCTCAATTTTTTTGCTGTTGACTTGCTGGCGGTTTCATCGCTTGCAGCCGCTTCCAAACCAGTCGCGCATCCCCCGGCCGCCGCGAACCACGCTAAGCTCAGCGACCCCGAAATCGAGCGCAACATCCGTACCAAACTCGCGAAATCCAAAATTGGAAAGGACGGATTCACTCCCCATGTGAAGGGCGGAGTAGTGACCTGGGAAGGCAGCACAAATGTCATCCAGCACAAGGGTGCAGCCACGCGGATGGCCAGGACGTCCGGGGCCAGCCAGGTTGTCAATAACATCAAGATCAGCGATGCCGCCCGAGCCAAAGCGGCGGGCAGCCTTACCGGTGGAGCGCGGCGCGTTCAGGTAAAGACGGCTCCTCCGTAGCTGCCCCGGTAAGGCGAAGAGACGAAGACGGGGCGATTCCAGAATGGGAACACGGGTTTGCCGTGATGTCCTGGGATACTATGCCAGGATTCGGCCCCATCAGAGTTTAGATGGCCATTTTTGGTGGCCGTGGAAGACAGCCATTAGCTCCAGCCGATCCCGTCGAACTCGGTAGGGAACGGTGTAGGGGTATCAGGTATGACCGATTCGCGTGTTCCGAGCACCCTCCCCGGTCTTCCCATGTCCGGGTGGGATTGCAGAATGTCAATCGATTCGAGAATCCGCTTAGCTACAAGGGCGGCATTCTGTTCGAAGTCCTTGGCGATGTAGTGTCTGAGCGCTACCAAATGCTTTATCGCTCGGCGAGACCAGACGACCTTCATCGAGGAGCTTTGGTTTCACCCGTTTTGCCCCAGGCCTTAAGCCAGTTTGAGACCTTCTCGTGACTGACACTTGTCCCGCGTCCAGCTCTGCAATTCCTTCTCGAATCTCTCCGAGCTGCCACTCTTCAGAGTCGACGAACGCGGTGATGGCTTCAGCGGCGAGAAACGATTTGGAGCGCCTAGAGCGCTTCGAAAGAGCGTCGAGTCGTTTCTTAGTTTCGGAGTCGATCCGGATGGACAGGGTTTCGGTCATAGGCCGTACTCACCTGAATACATCTTCACACACTACAAATACAGACGGTTCCCCGCTCCAGGCTAGATTTCCCTGCTCCTCTTCATATTCCAAGCGTTAACTGCTAAGGTCCCATCCGCGTCCACGATCGGACGACGCGGTTGGACTTGTCCACTACCGCGGATACGCCAAACCCGAACCGCTCATCGACGATTTGCACCAGCGTGGCACCCTCGGCTTCGGAGGCGGGAGTGACGCTCCAGAGCGGATAAATCGAGAATTTCAGGAAGCGCCGAAAAGTCTCGGTTTGGCGTGCCGCTTCCAGTGCGGGACTGGGATCAGGCTTATAGAACGTTACCCCGGCGGCCGGATCGAAGTCGGCGGCCAGATTGACATCAAAGCGACTGGCGAAGCGATCGGTTTCCACCCATCCGGTCCAGCGCAGAGGATTGATAGGACCGGGGAATGCCGCCACTCGGGCCGGCGCGGCGCCTTGATACATCCGCGAGTTGAGGGTTTCCATGGCTCTCTCGTGCAGCAGGCTGCGGCTGAATCCGTACAGCGCGAAAAAGATCAACGCAAAGATCGCGAGTCCCCGGCCGGATCCAGGTTTTGCACCGATCTCGGAGCTGACCAGCTTTCCAAGTAGAGGTCCTATTACAGCGAGCAGCAGCGCCGCCCAGACCCAGATATCGAACACGAATAGCCAGTCCAAATGCAGCCACTCGCCCGAAAACGGCAGCAATAACCGGATGGCGTAGGTGTTGGTCCAATCCAACAGAAGGTGGGTGGCGACTGCGACTAGAGAGAGCAGATAGGCCGCTTTCCAGCCCGTCCATGTGCGGCGAAACAGCCCGACCAGGAGTACGGGCACGGCGGCCATCACCGGAATGAATGCAAGTGAGTGGGTGAGTCCGCGATGATATTCGAGATATACGAGAGGGCCGCCGAACCAGCTCACAATATCGACGTCCGGAGCGTTGGCGCCCAACACCAGTATTAAGCTGGCGCGTGGATGAAAGCGATTCAGCCCAGCCCGGCTGAACATCAACCCCGTTAAGGAGTGGGTGAGGTTGTCCATGCCTGGGCGGCATCCGCGGTTCGGCGTGAAGCGACGAACTTGGGAGGCATTAACAGGGTCAAAGAGGCTGGCACAATCTCCAGGCTGGCGGGTAGGCGACCTGCGGATTCGCCATCCAACTGCGTGTAAACGCGCCGATCGTCCGAAGCGGACAGCGAGACATTGGTGGTCTGCAGAACCGTCACGCCGGGCGTATTCGCGAGGCTTCCCCGGAAGACACCCAGCAAGTAACGCAGATAGCGGAATGAGTTGTCACCGCTGAACAGAACCAGCTCGAAATTATCGTCGAGCAGGGACACCGTACGGGCAATCTCCAGATCGCCCCCATAATTGCGAACCCGGCTGACCAGCGCGAAGCTGCCCCGGTATTGGCGGCCCTCGGCTTCGACCTGGAACTCGGGGAAACGCCTGCCGAGCTGCGAAAAACCGCCCACCCAGTAAGAGAT
>JBBSHP010000070.1:0-11070 GCA_038232555.1 Bryobacterales bacterium | reverse complement strand
AGGCCGGGGTTCGACCTGAAAGGGTTCTGAACGAATTCAAATCGTACGCCAGTCGCGAGCTAAACCGCCTGGATCGCGATGGACCAGATCGAAAGCGCTGGGCGCGGCATGGAAGCACGCGATGGTTATGGAGAGACCAGGATGTACAAATAACCATCCACTACGTAATCGAGGAGCAGGGCGAACCCATGGCTCTCTTTGTTGCGGAAGCGCTTTGACGCCTGGCGTCCGCTTCCTTGCGGTCGCGGCTCGGTTTGGCGTATTGCCACGCTCGTGTTTAGGCACATGGCAGAGCGTTTATTGCTCTTTGGCCAGCAGTTTGGCGCCTATCGCTCCGCCCAGTGTGGGCAGCACTGCGAAGAAGATGAACATCGCAATCACTCCCGTCACTATCAAGGTGGGCAGGCCGGCGGGATCCTGCAGCAGCTTGGTAATGTCAGCGCTATAGGGATTGGGCCGCTGCTGTTGGGCCTGCACCATCATGGCCATAAATCCGCCCTGGCTGGATGCGGTCACGACCACCGCCGTGAACAGGACAATCACGATGGAAAACAGAAAGATGCCCGTGATCCATCCCATGCGGGCCCCGCTGAGCAGGCTGAGATTCTGGCCCGTTCGCCGGGTGTACACATAGACGGCGAGAAAGCCCGCCGCCAGAGCAGCGATCAGAAAGATGGGGAACGGAATTGCCATCGTGGCAGAGATCACGATGAACGCAATGAGTGCGGTAACGAACCCGACTCGAACCGCAGTCCGGTTGCGGAAGCTGATCTCGACCGGCGGTGGGGGTGGCGCAGGCGCTACGGGTGCGGCGACAATTTCGGCCTCCGGCTCGACTTCCAACCCCGGGTAATCATACTGCGGCTTGCCGCACTTATGGCAGAACCGGGCGTCCTCGGGTAAGCGCGCACCGCAGGTACAGAAATCAGGCACGCTTCCAGTGTGACACTATTGCGGGAAGGCCGGGCCTCGAAGCCAGGAAGTTCGCATCCCCGGTCATCGCAAATTACTTTTCTTTCGGAGGCTATTGCGGGAAGGCCGAGGCATCGATGCCGGGCAGGAGCTTCAGCGCGTTCTTGTAATAGAGCTTCTTCAGCACGTCATCCGGCAGATCCAGCCCGTACATCTGCCAGAACGCGTGATATTTGCGGTAGTAGTCGAAATACTCATCGGCGGTTTCGAGAACCCGGAAATAGGTCTGATACTCCTCAGGGTTCCAGGTGTCTTTCCCGAACAGCACGCGGTCCTGGTAGTGTATCAACCACTCGCGCGCAAAACGCGGCTGGCGTCCTAACTCAGCCAGCACGGCCCCAATCTCGGTGGACATGTTCGGCAACTGATCCATCAACCTACCCAGTTCGGCCAGATTGCCGCCTAGCCAGCCCAGATGCGCGTTGATGAATTTGGTTTCGGGGTGCTTCGCGAACAGGTGATGCTGCTCGTCCATCAGGGTCTCCCAGGACGGATATCTTTCGGGTGGACGCGCCCGCCCGGCATGGGTCTTCAGTTCCAGCCAACGCTCATTGTGCTTGTCCATGGGCTGGAAAAACGAACGCGGCTCGGCGGTGTGAATCAGTACGGGTATTTTCAGACGGCCGCAGGTTTCAAAGACCTGGTCAAAGCGCGGGTCGTCAACGTGGATGCGCTGGCCCTTGGTGTCCTTGAGATCCATACCGAAGTTCTTGAAGATTTTGAGACCCTGCGCGCCGTGACGCACATCCTGTTCGAGTTGAGCGGCGGCGCGCTGCGAATAGCCAGGTTGATCGAGTCCGGTGAAATCGATATTGGCAAAGACCACAAAGCGCTTAGGGTAGTGGCCCTTGAGGTTTTCAACCCCTTGTTGCAGGCGTTCTCCGTAACCGCCGCTCAGGTTCACCATCACCTGCAGGTTGATGCGGTCCATGTCGCGAACGAGTTTGTCGAGCTTCTCCTTCGACATCTTTCCATCCTGATGGTTATGCACATCAATGAATGGAAATTTAGCGCGCGTGACGGGATGCTGCGGGACGACGAGAGTGGACTTGGGTTCGTACTCTTCGATGCTCAGCGTGGGCGGCGCGGTCTGAGCCAGCGCGAGGGCCGGGATGGCGAGCACCAACCCGGCGAGAAAAATCTTAGGCATGCGTACTCACAAATTTAGGATTTAGCAACAATGCGATCTGATCGTGGACCTCGGCGGTCAGCTTGCCGCGATCGCGCAATGTCAGCCCCACGGTGGGGATCGGCTCGCCCACTCGCATGCTGACTTTGCCCGGGAGCACCGTCCCCACCCCGAACGGCAGCACCTCCTGCGTGCCTACCAGCGCCACGGGAACGATGGGGACGCCAGCTTTGATCGCAATGTACGCCGCGCCCTCTTTGAACTCGTGGAGCTGGCCGTCCTTGGAGCGGCCGCCTTCCGGGAAAATGAGCAGCGAAATGCCGCGATCACGAACCGCCTGCGCGGCGATGGACAAAGTCTTAACTGCAGCCCGGGGGTCTTCACGCGGCACCGGAATGTGTCCGGCCCGGGCCAGATGGTAGCCAAGAAACGGAATCTTGAACAGCCCCTTTTTTGCAAGAAAACGGAACTCTACGGGAATGTTCGCGAGCGCTACGGGGGTGTCCATATAGCTCAAATGATTGGAAGCGAAAACATAACTGCCGCTGGGAACGATCCGCTCAATTCCACTGAGTTGCACTTTCACCGAGCTGACCAGCAGAAGCACGCGCGACCACCGCCGGGCAATGCGTATCTGGATGCGGCCGGATTGTTCGAAACACGAGACCAACAACGCGGCGGTTCCCAGAACGATCGTGGCAAGCACGATGAGTGGGGCCGTGACCAGGTAAGAACGGAGAAATGGCACTGGATTCTCTATTGTACGAGGAGACTGCGGGCTTCACCGACCACGAAGAGCGAGCCGGCGACGAACACGACAGCGCGGCTTTCCCCCTGAGCTTCCCGTGTCGCCAGAGTGAGAGCTTCCGCCACGTTGTGCGTGATAGCGGCGGCGGGAGCGGGTATGGTTTCCGGCGGCATCGCGCGCAAGTTCGCGGGCGCGGTCAGGATCACGCGATGGGCCAAGGGGAATAACATCTGGCCCATCTCGGCGACTGCTTTGTCCCGCATCACTCCGTAGATGAGCCAGATCTTGCGACCAGCGTAGAAGCGCTGCATATAGTGAACCAGGGCGCGCACGCCGGCGGGATTATGCGCGCCATCCAGAATGATTTCGGGAGTAGTGGAAACCTGTTCCAGGCGACCGGGCCATTGGGTGGCGGCGATTCCGTCGGGAGATACTCCGAGCTGGTGCAGCGCGATAGCCGCAGCGCGTGCATTTTCCACCTGATGTTCGCCGGCCAGGGGGCACGTAATCGGGAGGGAGTTCAGTTCAAACCGGCTGCCCCGCGCATCCAAATATAAATTAGCGATCGGCCAGTCGCCGGTCCAGAGGAGCGGGCCTTGTGCATGCGATTTCAGCACGGCTGCGGCTGCGGGTAGCTGGCGCGAGATCACAGCCGTCACGCCCGGCTTCAGAATGCCAGCCTTTTCGGCGGCGATTTGCCCGATGCTGTTTCCGAGGAACTGCTGGTGGTCCAGATCAATCGGCGTGATGACGCATAGATTCGGCTTGACCACGTTGGTGGCGTCGAGACGGCCGCCCAGGCCGGTCTCGAGTACCACTTGATCCACTGCGGCAGCGCGGAATGCGACGAATGCCATGGCGGTAACTGTTTCAAAGTAGGTGGGATGAAGGTCGAGCGTGCCTGCTTCGAGCATTCGCTCGGCGGTAGTGTGCACCTGGTCAAAGGCTGCTGCGAATTGCGCTTGGGATAGCGGAGCGCCCGCGATACAGATGCGCTCAGTTGGTTCGTTCAAATGTGGGGAGGTGTATAGTCCAGTGCGGATGCCGGCGGTGCGTAGGCCAGCCTCGATCATGGCGGACGTAGAGCCTTTCCCGTTGGTTCCCGCCACATGAACGAATTTGCCGGCCTGGTGCGGGTTCCCGAGTGCTTGCAGCAGAGCGGTTATGCGCTCCAGCCCGAGCTTGGCAGTGTGGATCTCGTTACCCAGCGAATAGAGGTAACGGACGGATTCGGAGTAGGTCATGCGCGCGCTCTGTTGCGAACGAACACCAGCCGGCCCAACCAGGCGAGCAGCAGGCAGCCGCCGATTACCTTGGTCTCAAACAGCGGCCATGAGACCACCTCGGGCGGTGGAACGATCGATAGCAGGATCGCTGCTATGGAAATAGCAAGCCCGAATGCGGCCGCTACGTGCTGACCGAACTTCCAAGCCACGGCGAAAATGTAGAGGAAAGGAAGAAAGGTAGTGATCACGGTCAGGTCGACCAAGATCTGATAAGCGGCGTTGACGGTTTCGCCAGCTTGGGTGGCGAGCAGAAGCAGCGTTGCGACCACCGCTTGCGTCAGGATCGACACATAAGGCGTGTGCCAGCGCGGATGAAGCTTGGCAAAGGCGGCGGGTAGATAGCGATCCAGTCCGATCACAAAAGGCAGACGCGTATTGCCGGCAATCCAGGAACCCAGCGCACCGAAGATTCCCACAAAGATAACGAGCGCGAAGAGGCGGGGGAAGGCCGGAAATCGAAGCAGGATTCCCGCACTCTGGCCCGCTTGGACCAGGCCTGTCACCTGGCTCACCTGAGCTTGGGGCAAGAGAAACAGGACGGCACTGGTTCCGGCAATGTAGAAGACCGCGCATGCCACTGCGCTGATCCATGCGGCGCGAGGGACGGTACGGCGCGGGTCGACAATTTCTCCGCCCAGGATGGCTCCGAGTTCCAGACCAACCAGGGCGAATGCGATCTGCGACCAGGTGTTGAGAGACTGCCAACTCGGGGCTGGAACGATGTTGAAAATGGTGGCACTTCGGGTACCACGCAGGAAGAGCCAGCCGGCCGTTATGGCAAGCACCGCGGCAGATACATAGGTTGCCAATCCCCCGGCATTGCTGGTCCACTTGCCGATTCTCAAACCGAAAAAGTGGGACAGGAAAGCGCCCCAGAGCAGGATCAAGGTACCGGCCAAGGTGTAAGTTCGATCCTGTGCGAGATGGCCCGGGTCGACACTCCAGATGTAACCGCTCATGGCAACGGCGGCCAGCGCCAAACTCGGAACAAACAGCAGGTTCGAAATGAAATAGAGCCACGCGCACAGGAAGCCGTGCCAATCGCCTAAGGCGCGTTTGGTCCAGATATACAGGCCGCCTTCTTCAGGGAAGCGGCCCGATAAGGACGCGACCACCAGTGCCGAGGGGATAAAGAAAGCGAGGATAGCCACGATCCACAACGAGATGGATCCCGGTCCAGTGTGCGCCGCGGCAGCAACCCAGCGGACGCTTGCGACGGCCGCCACATTGAACAACACCAGATCCCAAAGGCGCAGCTCCCGCTGGAGGGCCGGGGCTTCAGGCATGGGTGCGGTTCATTGCTGCCATCCTACATTATGATCCGCCGCGCCATATCTATCCTCGTCGTGAGACTACGCGAGCAAACATTTCAAACTCGCTCGCGTTTTTCGGGTCGCGCTATAATCTCGTTCTGACTATAAGCAGAGGGGCCGATGGCAACTCGCCTTTTGACGAGGAGTATGTCCGCAAACTTAGCGCGGGCGATCCGGAAGTTCAGAAGCATTTCATCTCGCATTTCGGCCGGCTGCTGCGCATCAAACTGCAGAGCAAACTTCGCTCGCCGCAATTGATTGAAGATGTCCGGCAGGAGACTTTCCTGCGCGTGCTTCAATCCTTCAGGAAAGAGAAAGGGGGACTGCAGAACCCCGAGCGGCTGGGCGCGTACGTTAACTCCGTCTGCAACAATGTTATGTTTGAATCGCTGCGGGCCGCTACACGGCACAGTCAGATCCCCGAAGACTTCCGCGAGTTGATTGACGACTCCGCGGACCCCGCGCGGCAGGTGGTCAGCAGTGAGCGCAAGCAGATTGTAGCCCGCGTACTGGAGGCTTTGCCGCCCAAAGATCGCGAGTTGCTACGACAGGTTTACTTTGAAGAGCGCGACAAAGATGAGATTTGTAAAGACCTGAAAGTAAACGGCGAGTATTTGCGGGTGCTGGTCCACCGGGCCAAAGTGCGATTCAAGGATGTGTTGGGAAAGCTGATCGCTTCGCCACTGAAACCGAAAACAGGTTGAAACGTACACCCGGCGAAACTCACCCATCTACGAGGCGACTAAGATGGATCACTCCGAGGCCACTCGGATCAACGCGTCAGAACGCTATGTACGTGGCGAACTGACTCCTCCCGAAGCGGAGAACTTTGAAGAACATTTCTTTAGTTGTACGGCCTGTGCAGAGGACGTCAACGTGGAACATGCGTTTTCGGAGAACGTGAAAGCGGTATTCCGGGAGCAGCCCCGTTCGGGAACAGACCTCAGCGCCAAGCCGGCGGGGCTGGGGTGGCGCGAGGGCCTGCCAGCACGCTGGAGCTTTGCGTCGTGGGCGCCACTGGTCGCAACCGCCTGCTTACTGGCGGTAGTGGGCTTTCAGAACGCTTGGACGATTCCAAAGTTGAGGACGGAAGTAGCGCAGGTAAGCAACGGACAAGCCCCTTTTCCGTTTCCGCTCAAGCTCGACCGGGGCAGCGAAGTTATCACGGTCCCCAGAACGTCATTCCTGTTTACACCCTATTTCCTGCTCCCGACAGACGCTGCATCCGGCCACTACATATGCGATATTGAGACGGCGGCTGGGACGCCCGTGAAACATTTGACGGTCGCTGCTCCGCCCGCCGGACAGCTTTTCGCGCTGCTGCTGAAACGGTCGGATTTTCCGAGCGGCACTTACCGGTTGCAGGTGCGCGGCGAGAACGGGCCAGACCCGATTGCCACTTACACCATGAATCTCCGGACCGATTAAGGCTGCGGCGCTAGCGCTCGTTCGGATTCCGCGCAGCTACATTGCGCTGTTCGGTCAGCCGGCCACCTGTTGTCGGAAGCCTCTGTTAGAATCCCTCTACAGGTGACCGGCCAGACCATATCCCATTACCGAATCCTCGAAAAGCTCCGCGAGGGCGGCATGGGTGTGGTCTACCGTTCGCTCGATACCAAGCTCAACCGTCCCGTGGCAATGAAGTTTCTCGCCGGCGATGTGGCCTACGCGGCCGCGCGGCGTCGCTTCCTGCGGGAGGCGCAGTTGGCCTCTTCATTGAACCATCCGCA
Source organism: Bryobacterales bacterium (assembly GCA_038232555.1). Lineage (GTDB taxonomy): Bacteria > Acidobacteriota > Terriglobia > Bryobacterales > Bryobacteraceae > JBBSHP01. The sequence continues at coordinate 3,892 of JBBSHP010000070.1, read as the reverse complement.
CATTCTTACAGTGCATGATGCGGGAGAGTTCGAAGAGCGGCAGTACCTGGTGACAGAGTTTGTTGACGGCGGCACACTGAAAGATTGGGCGAAGGCTGAGAAGCGTAAGTGGAGATAACAGGCGATTTCTACGACTTTCAGAAAGTGCAGCGAAGCCGCGAGAATGGGCCGCCCGAGTGAAACTCGACACGCGACATCGATTGGCCTTGGGCGGCCCAAGCGCCACGGCTCCAAAGGTTCCTCAAGCCAAAGCTGGCCGAACGCAAACTGTGCGGAGTCGTGCTTAGAGATCTTCTAGCCGAAGGCCGGTCTCCTTGGCGATCTTGGCGAGCGCCGCTGGCCCTAATTCCTCGCTGTCGTGAAAGCAGAACGTGAAGTTCGGCGAGCCAGCCCGTTGCAGCTTTCGGTGCGATCCAACTTGCTTCTTGAGCGTCCACCCGGCACGAAGCAAGCCGCATAGACTCGCTTGGCCTTGGTCGCGTTCCAAACGCTCACGCGGCGAACAGGACCCGGAGGGGTTCCGGAACCTCCTCGCCACTCTCGATCATGTCCGCCAACACCTGCAACGCGATCGCCTTGACCTTCCGGACGGCCTCAATCTCGGTGTTGCCGTAAGCCATTACGCCGGGGAGGTCGGGAACGGAGGCAAGAATTCTTCCGTCATCTTCGCGATCGATTTCTACGCGAATTGGCTCGATGGTTGCCATGGCAACTCTGAGTTTACGGGATAGAACCCACAAAACGGCGCTCGGGGAGGAGATTGATACGAGGCTGGTCTCCGTACCTAGCGGGTCGTTCAGGTCCCCGTCGCTGACCGGCGCTGCGCCAAATTAATGTTGGCGACCTCTGCCACTTACTGTTGAAAAGTGACACAGTGTTGTCACTTTCAGAATTGTTTGGCATGAAATCGTCAACATATTTGGCATACCGAGCGAGGTGTGGGAGGGCAAGAGAAAGCGGAAAGCTGGGGAACAGCCATTGCGAAACCCGTCGCCATTGAACAGCGAAACGCAATACCTTTTTGCAACGCTCAAACCCAGCAAGTCGAGCTCGGTGCCGTGTTGTTGCAAAATCGATCCTTTGTGCAAGCATCACGCCATCGGCCAAATCCATTTCGATAACGCGCGCGGACAGCAACAGCCACGTAGTCGGTTGTCTGATATAGTACGCTCACATGCATGTCCCTGCTCTGCTAGCAATTAACCGATGGCTCCATGCGCCTTTGGAAAGATTTGATTCGGAGTACACATGGTGGATTCCGTGGGCTCTCGGCATTGCCGTCGGGTGCTTTTTCTGGTTTTATGTGCGGCCCAGAAGACGGCGGAAGTTCTAAATCGCTCTTCAACCTCCTCGCTCAGAACCACAGACGGGAATGACTGGCTTCCTCAAGGTGGACGGTCTGAGCACCCGGAATCGATCCAACGCCAGCTTGCGGGTTTCCGCCCAGAGCCCAGCCAACTCTTCCATACTCGGAGAGTATGCCAAATAGCGCTGAAAGAACTATGCCAAACAATTCTGAAAGTGACACAGTGTTCCATACTCTCTGAAGCGCGCGGGTCCGATAACCCGCCAGATATCAGACGAGATATGCTCATGGCCCAGGTCAAGACTTGCACCTGGCTGGATGCCGGCCCCCGGTCCCCGACAGCCATCCGGCGCTCTCGCAGACGGACTTTTCCGAGATGAAGAAAAGAGGTGGAGCTGAAGTTAGCTCAACAGCTTTCCCGCCCTCTATGGGAGTACGGCGTGTCAAGCTGAAATGTGTCCCACGAATCGCACTGGATCGTGTTGTGGATAGTGATCACTTTAGTGCTCGGCTCGTGCGCACCCAAACCCCCGCCGGACCTTTCCGGCTTAGACCAACGCATCCAGCAGTTGCTGGTCCTGGGTGATTCCGAACAGGCCCTAAGAGCGGCCGAACAAGGACTCCGCCGGACCACACCCGACCGGGAACCCCGCTGGTATTGGGCATTCTCTCTCGGCAGGGCCGAAGCGGTCCTGGGCAAAGGAGAAGCATCGTCCGCTCTCCAACTTCTTGCGGAGATCAACATCCCGGAAGCGCCGGATCTGCGCGGTTTGCAGGCTCGCAAAGAACTGGATCAGGCCACCGCCAAGTATCAACTGACCGATTATCCCGGGGCCAAGATCCTCCTTCAGCATGCTGAAAGCCTGGCCGAATCCGCCCACGAGACCAGGTTGCGTTTCAACATCGATACCCGGCTCGCCAACGTGCTGGCGCAGCTAAAGGATTGGCCTGCCGCGGAGGCCACGGCTCGCGAATCCTACCGTTTGGCTTCCGAGAGCAACGGCGGATTGTGGAAGGGCGTAGCTTTGGCAACGCTCGGTTCCGTGCAGATGCGGGAATCCCACTATGAAGATGCGCTGCACACTTTTGAACAATATTTCAAAGAATATTTCGAGCAACAGCCCGCTCCGATCCGCTCCGAAGACCGCATCTTGCGCGCCAAGGTACTCAATAACGCCGCCGTTTGCAACTACCGTTTGGGCGAACTGGATACCGCGCTCAATTATTATCAGGAGGCTTTGGCCCTCGATATTGAAACGGGGGATTTGAAGGAGCAATCGATCTGTCTCGGCAATATGGGGAACATCCATCTGGATCGGGGCGAGTATGAGACGGCGAATCGGTATTTCCTGAAGGCGGCCGGTCTGAACGGAGGTGATGAAGAGAACCTGGCGAAGTGGTTGAGTAATTCCGCTCGCGCCAGCATCGAATCCGGGGACTGGAAGCTCGCCGAGCAATACAACACCAAAGCAATGGAGATAAAACGCCGCTTGAACATGCGCGTGGCGGAGCTGTACTCGTTACGCAACGCGGCCCGGATCGCGCAGTTGAAAGGCGATAATCGGGCAGCCGAAGCTCTGTTCTCACAGGTGATTGCGGCCGAGTCAGACGACCCCGCCCCGGCACTGGAATCGCAAGCCGGCCTCGCTAAGCTTTACGCCGCCACTGGCCGTTTGCAAGATGCGGAGGCACAGTTTCAGGCCGCGTTAGATTTGGCCGATCAAAGCCGCTCTCGCCTGGTGAAAGACGAGTACAAACTGTCCTATCTGGACAGCCTGATGACGTTCTATCGGGACTATGTAGATTTCCTGATGTCGCATGGCCGGGCCGAACGGGCACTGGAAGTGGCGGAAGCGAGCCGGGCACGAATTCTCTGCGAGCGGCTGCAGGTCGATTCGGCCACACGAAAGTTTACGGCGGCCCAATATCGTCAGCTCGCGGGAGCAACAGGGTCGGTATTCGTCTCTTACTGGACGGCTTCCGAGCGATCCTACGGCTGGGTGATCACGCCCGATGTAATTTGGCCATTCACGCTGCCTCCGAAAGAAAAGCTTGCATCCCTGGTGAACGAATACCGCGCACTGATCGAAAATCTACACGATCCCCTGGCGCTTGACGATGCGGCCGGGCGCGAGCTCTACACGGCGCTGGTAGGGCCGATCGCCGATCGAATTGCGAACAGGAGAGTGGTTGTTATCACGGATGGTCCGTTGGCCGCCCTGAACTTTGAGACACTGCCGGCCGGGGCTGGGCCGAAGCGCTACCTGATTGAAGACTTCACGATCTCAATCGCGCCGGCGCTGAACCTGCTGGCCGGTGGTGTGCGCAGGAGCTCGAGCGGCTCGCACACTGCAAAATCACTACTGCTGATTGGGGATCCGGATTCGGTGGACCACCGCTTCCCCAGGCTCCTCTATGCGGGTGACGAAATGGACAAGATTGCCGGCCATTTTCAGAGCGGGCAGACCAAGCAGTTCCGCTCGCGCGAAGCGGTCCCGGCTGCTTACCACAGCTCCTCCGCACAAGGGTTCTCGTTCGTGCACTTCACCGCTCACGCCATTGCCGATCGCGAGCACCCGCTGGATT
>JBBSHP010000069.1:0-11079 GCA_038232555.1 Bryobacterales bacterium | reverse complement strand
TGCTTTAATGTAGGCTCATGTCAGCGTCGCGTTTCCTTCTTCTTGTCGTGCTCTCGAGTGTTCTAACGGCTGCAGATCTCGAGCTATCCCGCCCGGCACGCACCTGGGAGTTCCTGGATGCAACCGGCCCAAAGGCCTCCCTGCTCGGCCGCGAAGATGGAACTCTCGAAGCCTATGTCTATCCCCTTAAAATCGTCAAAGACCTGAAGCTGCGCTTCAATCTGAATGGCCGCGTCATACCGGCCGAGTCCGTTGCGCGGCGCATCGTTTCACGCCCTGGCTCATACACGATCGTGTACAGCGGAGATGAATACGAAGTGCGTGAAACGTTGATTGCTCCGCTCGATCAGGCGGGCGTTTTGATTCAATTGGACATTGACGCCCATTACCCTATGCGCATCGACGTGGAGTTTACCCGCGACTTCCAGCTCATGTGGCCGGCCAGCATCGGCACTTCCTACAGCGAATGGAATGAAGCTGAAAAGGCATTCTATTTTGGCGCGGATGGTCAGCCGTTCGCGGCGGTGCTGGGCTCCCCGGATGCGGCTCTTCTAGAGCGCGAGTACGGGTCGAATTATTCCTTAGAGACTCGCAACAGCTTTACGCTAGGGACGGTGCGAGGACGGGCTCATCGCGTGCTTGCAATTGCCGGATCGGTCAAATCGCGCGACGATGCGCTAGCGAGCTGGCGCCGGATGCTCGGCAGCGCTGCCAACATGGCCGATCAAACCGAAAAATATTACAACAGCTATCTAGTTCGCACGGTCACGCTGGATTTGCCAGACAAAGATTTGCAGCGGGCTTACGACTGGTCGCGGTTGAGCATGGTCAAGGGCCTGGTCCAAAATCCGCTCCTCGGCACCGGACTGGTCGCGGGCTACGGTCCATCGAAGGGCGTTTATCGTCCCGGCTTCGCCTGGTTCTTCGGCCGCGATACCTTCTGGACATCCTTCGCGCTGACCTCGGCGGGCGACTTTGACACCGCCCGCGCCGGGATTGATTTCATCGCAGGCTACCAAAGCCCCAATGGCAAAATGCCGCACGAGATCTCGCAAAGTGCGAGCCTGGTGCCGTGGTTCCAGAATTATCCGTACGGTTATGCATCGGCCGACGCGACGCCGCTTTATGTAATCGCTGTTCGCAATTTCGTCCAAGCCAGCGGCGATCTTGCCTTTGCCAAGACACATTGGGAACGCCTGCTCAAAGCGTTTGACTTCATGCGTTCCACCTTTGGTCCGAACGGTTTTCCAAAGAATTTTGGAGTGGGCCACGGCTGGGTGGAGGGCGGACCACTCTTACCCGTACAAGTTGAGTTTTACCAGGCGGGCGCTTACGTGGAAGCGGTGCGGTCCATGGCAAGCTTATCCCGGTGGATCGGCCAACCGGAACGCGCCGCTCAGTTCGAGCAGGAGTTGAAAGCCAAACAGACTTTGCTCAACGACTTGTTCTGGTTGCCGCAGTCGCAAACGTTCGCCTTCGGACTCGACACGTCCGGCAAGCAGATGCAGCAGCCCAGCGTGCTGGCAACGGTGCCGATGTGGTTTGGCGTCCTGGATTTAAAGAAGTCGCTGCAAATGGTGGAACAGCTTTCCACCGAGCCCCATTCGAGCGATTGGGGCATGCGCATTATCTCCTCGCAAAATCCAATGTACGGACCGGAAGGTTATCACTACGGTTCGGTCTGGCCACTGTTCACCGGATGGGCATCGGTCGGCAAATATCGCAGCCACGCCGCCCCGTCCGGCTTCTCGAACTTAAAAGCAAATGCGTGGCTGGCGCTGGATGGCGCCGGCGGGCACACCACCGAAGTTCTGTCCGGCATGACGTATTCTCCTCTGTCTACGGCCTCGCCGCATCAAATCTGGTCGGCAGCCATGGTCGTCTCGCCGCTGCTGCGCGGCTTGTGCGGGCTGGAAGTCGATGCCGTAAACGGGGTGGTCGGGTTTGCACCGCACATTCCCGCGGATTGGGAATACCTGGGCGTGCATGCTGTTCCGATTGGAGCAGCGAAGGCGGACCTGTTGCTCGACCGCGACGACCAGTCGCTGCGCTTGCGAGTGGTGAACCACGGTAAGGATGCCTTCACGCTGGACTTCGCTCCGGCCTATTCGCCGATCACCAGAATTAACCGCGCGAAGTTCAAAGGACAGAACGTCCGCTGGACGGAGGATCGTCAATCTACCGATTTTCATCCGCATTTCAAGCTACAAATCAGGCCAGGTGAAAACGCGCTAGCCATAGAGCATCGCGGAACGTTTGGCTATGTGGTTCCATACGTCGCACCGGAATTAGGAGCACAGAGCAGCAACCTGAAGGTGATTTCGGAGCGGTGGTCTAATAACGCCACAACCCTGGAACTGGGACTCTCCGGCTTGGCCGGGCACACCTACGCACTAGGCCTACGAGGCTCGGCTCAGGTAGCATCGGTTTCGGAAGCCCGGCAGCAAGGCGGGACGTTAGTGGTCGCGATGCCGCCAGACAGGCGCAACGATTACGTCATGAAGACGGTTACGATTCGGCTGAGGTAAGGAGGAGTTTGGTGGGCAAGTATGGATCTCCACTGGCGACCCAAGCAGCGGGTCGGCCGACAGACGGCAAAACCCGGCCGTCTGTCCCACCGCTACACAAACAGAATTCTCGTTACGATACGCATCTCGGTTCAACCGTAACCACTGGCGCGAGCAGCCGCCCATCGCATCCGCAATCTCCGCCACCGGCGGCTCGGGTCTCCGCAAAACCTTGATGCTTCTGCACACACTCGTACTCAACCTATACCGTATAATTGCGACAGAAGTATGCATCGCCTTCCATGCCTTACTCTGGTTATCGCTTCGGTTGTTTTCGCGGCGGCTGACAAGAAACTACCCATCGAAACCACCTCCAACGAACTGGTCGAAATCACGGCCACGCCTCTGCTTGAAAAAGACCAGATCAAACAGGAACTTGGCTCCGACCTGGGCGGCGGCATCATCCTGGTTCGCGTCCGTGTGCGACCGCTTAGCGACAAGCCTTTCAAAATCGACCGCGACGATTTCGCGCTGCTCTCCGACAAAGATGGCCAACGTTCGACGCCGTATTCTCCCAGTCAGATTGCCGGAAATAGCACGCTGGTGGTGACGTCCACCGGTACTCGCGGTACGATTGGCAACCGGGGAAATGGTCCCATTTGGGGCGGTATTCCGGGTATTGGGGGGCGCCCGCAACAGATGCCTGGCAACGGTGAGTCGGTTGGCAATGGGCCCGGCCAAGTGCAAACGGAAGCAAAAGTTCAGGAAGCTCAGAAGTCTGACAAGCCGAACCCGCTTCTGGCAGTGTTGAAAGAGAAGGTTCTTCCTGAAAAGGAAATAACCGAGCCCGTCTCAGGCCTCCTCTATTTCCAGATTGAGGGCAAGGTAAAACCCAAAGACCTGGAGCTGTACTACAAAACCAGCGCGGGCCGCCTGGGTCTGCGGTTCCGGCTCTGATGCTCAACTCGACTACTCAGACCACGCGCGTCGCAGACCTGGACACGCCGGCGCTGCTGATCGATCTGGATATCATGGAGCGCAACCTCACACGTGTTGCGGACTATGCGCGCCAGCATGATTTACGGATTCGGCCTCACACCAAGTCGCATAAAATTCCCGCCCTCGGGCGCATGCAAATCTCGCATGGCGCGGCGGGGCTCACCGTTGCCAAAGTGGGCGAGGCGGAAGTGATGCTGAGCGCGGAACCCGAGGACATCCTGGTCGCTTACCCCGTGATTGGCCGCCGCAAACTGGAGCGCCTGATGCAGGTCGCCGCGCGAACTAACCTGACGGTCGCCCTGGACAGCCTGTTCGCCGCCCGACAGCTTTCTGACGCCGCCCGCGAAGTACAGCGGGAGAGCGCCGTGCTCGCTGAAGTCGATCTCGGCCTCGGCCGCGTCGGCGTTTTGCCGGGGGCGCCCCTGCTGGAACTGGCGCACGGGATAGCCAGACTCCCGTGGCTGCGCTTTGAAGGCATTACCTTTTACCCGGGCCACATCAAGCTGCTCGATGCAGACGGACAGAACGCCCTGAACCAGCTCTCGAATGCGCTGTCGGGTATTCTGCGGGACCTACGCCAAGCCGGGCTGGCCGTGAAGATCGTCAGCGGCGGTTCGACCCCCACTTTGTGGAATTCGCACGAGATTGCAGGATTGAATGAAATTCGGCCGGGCACTTACATTTTCAATGACCGCAACACCTTCCTCAGCCAGGCCTGCACCATGCAGGACTGCGCCGCTTCGATCTTGACCACGGTAGTCTCGACAGCTAAAAAAGGTCAACTCATCATTGATGGCGGGTCCAAGACATTCTCCTCCGACCGCCCGGCCGCTGGAAGCGAAGTCAGCTTCGGGCACGTGGTCGAAGCGCCGGACGCGGTCTTCGGCAAAATGAATGAAGAGCACGGATTTGTGGATATCCGCCGTGCTACCCACGACTTCTCTGTGGGCGACCGTCTTCGCGTAATCCCAAACCACATCTGCGTTGCCATGAATTTGCATGAAACGGTTTATGGTGTGCGGGGCGACACGGTAGAGCAAGCCTGGCGCGTCGAAGGACGCGGCAAACTTCAATAAGGCACGCTCAAATAGTTGCGCCTCAGCGACCAGGTTTGACCCCGGCCACTGAGCCGCATTTCACTACTGCTATCCAGCTAGAACGAGAAGCGTCCCCCGACTTGGAACGCCCGTGGTCCGCCCGACCCGAACACCTGTTGCGTGCGGTTGGTGGGTCGCCCGAACGCGAAGCTCTGGTTGGTTGCCACTTGGTCCAGATTGGTGTTGTATCCGGTTAGGTTGGCATAGTTAAGCATATTGAAGCCTTCACCGAGGATCGACAACTTATATCGCTCCCCGAACTTGAAAGTCTTCGTCAAGCGAAGGTCCTGAGAATTGAAGGCTCGCCCAAAGCTGTAGTCGGATGGAAGCACGATCTGCGGTATGGTCTTTCCGCGAGCATCGGGCTTTCCGGCGATGTTCTGGTTCCAATTGGCCACCGCCTTGGCGAGGTCCTCTTTACCGAAACCACGGTTGATCCCATTCTCCGGAAGACCGGGTAGAAGTGCGTTCGTGGGTCCGCTGCCGTTGATTGCGACCCCACTCACTTGGACGTTGACAGGCCCTAAGCTGCTGGTTGCTGAGATAATTCCGAGTTGGAATCCCCAAGGCAAATCAACGATTGCCGAAGCATTCAGGACGTGGCGGGCGCCCTGGGGGCCATACGCTTGCCGCCAGTTATCTAAGTCATAGATGCCGTTATAGCCATGTTGGTTTTGCAGTGCATAGGACACGGTGAACTGAGTCCGGTGACTAAACCGCTTATCCAATTTCACAAGCATCGCATTATACACGTTACGTCCGGCTGGGGTCCAGAAGGTGATCGGTCCCGTCGAGCAGTTAAATCCTACAATGCTGGCCTGGTTTCCGGTGCAGGCCGGGATCACCGGGGTACGAACTCCATTGATGAACCGGTTGTACCGGTTGTAGTCTAAATCATCTAACAGCACATTCAAATACACGCGGCGCACGAAGTCGACGGAGAGCACCATATCGCTCCGAAGTTGATGCTGGACGCCCAGATTGAAGTGCAGGCCCCGTTGTACCGGGTAGTCCTTCGGATAGAGTTGGTTTCCCGCCTTGCTGATATCAATGTTCCTGATGGATAGGTCGTTCAGGTTCTTGGGTGCCAGTTGAGCCTGCAATGCCGGGAGCTGCGCGTTTTGGATCTGCAGATACTGCGCAAGCGTCAGATTCGTAAGGTCACCGGAAGGAAGGGCTGCGCCTACAGCAACGGGTTTGCCTCCCGTACTGATATCGAATATCCCAGGGAACGTGTTTGTAAGACCGCTAGTCGGATACTGGATTCTGCCATTCCCAACAGGGCCGGTAAATGCGCGCTCCTGGAGGCGGCGGTACAGCAACTCAGTATCGTAATAGATTCCAAAACCGCCCCGCACGACGGTTTTAGCGGTCTTGTCAGGCTGCCAGGCGAAGCCCAGCGCGGGAGAGAAGTTGTGATAGTTGTTATTCGTTGGCGAAAGGTCGTTGCCGTACAAAGCCGCCAAATACTTCGGTTTATTGAGGTCGCGATTTACTAGAGTGCTTTCGAAGCTCCAGGCTAACCCGTAGTTCAAAGTGAAGCGAGGCCGAACTCTCCAGGTGTCTTGCGCGAAAATGTGTACTCGATCGTTCAGCTTTGCTTCGCCAACGTTATATGGAGGCGGTTGGCTTGGATCGCCGATACCAATTACCCCCCCCAGAAAAGGCAGGTTCATAAAATCCTGGAGCGTGCGGACCTGAGTGGGGAGAGTAGGAAACAGGGCAGCGATCGTGGCCCCTGGCACGTTTGATCGAACCAGTTCCGGCGGTGCCACCACAAGGCACGCCGGATCGCAAAAGCCCCAGAAACCCGTTCCAGGCGCTCTTTCAAACTCACCGCCGAAGCGAATGCCGTGAGTGCCCTTCTGCCAGTTCATCGTATCGTTGTATTGGAAGCGGCGAAGATCCCGGCCCTGAGTAGCGTTTGAAGTGTGCCCAAGATACACGTTGGTGCCTGTGATTTGGATTTGGGGAAGATCCAGCCCTAGACAGCCAGCGCAAGTGGCTTCATTCGGGAACAGGTTGCGATTCTGCCAGTACTGATAATTGAACCGGAACTCGTTTACCAAAGTTGGGCGCAAAGTGCTGGTGACGCCAAACACGGTTTGGTCTGACCAATTGGTGTTACGCAGCCAGTTGGAAGGAAGAACAGCACCGCCATTTGGGCCGAATCCGGCATTGCCATCATGAGAATAACGTGCAAACAAGTGATGGTTCTGGTTGAGAGCATAATCGAATCGCGCGCTCAATTGCTTGCCCTTGTACGGGCTCGGGAAGTTGCCGGCCAAGCTGGCTGCCGAGACCAGATTAGGAACGTATGTGAAGACCTGGGTCTGATTTGTATACTCGTAGTTGAAGAAGAAGAACAGTTTGTTCCTTTTAATCGGGCCTCCGATCCAGAAACCAGGATTGCGACGGACAAAGAACGGGTCGGGGTTCAGCAAGCTGCGTTTTAGCCCCGGATAAGCAGACATGTTGTGATCCCGGAAGAAAAAATAGCCGCTGCCATGGAAATCATTGGACCCGTTGCGGGTGACGACGTTCACCGCGCCCACACTGGTGATTCCGGTGGACAAATCGAAATTGGCGGACGAAAGCTGAAACTCTTGGACCACTTCCTGCGAGAAGTTCATACCACTGCCGCCTTCGATGGAATTGCGGATATTTCCGCCATCGACGGTGATGCTGGTCTTGTTCGCAGCGCCACCTAGGATGGAAACTGAGAACAGCGCATTGTACTGCGATGTTGTCCCCGGACTGACGGTGACGCCCGGCTCCAGGTTTGCCAAGTTCAAGAAACTGCGGCCGTTCAAAGGCAGTTCCTGGATCCGTTGCCGCGTGATCACGCCTTCGATCGCGTTATGTTGATATTCGATTTGAGCTGTGGCGGCCTCCACCGTCACGACATCTTTGCTTTGACCGATCTGCAACCGTAAGTCTACCGTGGTAGTCGAGCCGGCTTCCACCGTAGCTTCTCGAACGATGGTTCGAAAGCCGGGCACAGCACTCCTCACTTCATATATACCCGCGAGCAGGGCAGGTGCAGTGAAGTACCCGTCAGAACCCGTTGTGAGGGTCCGCACAGAGTCTGTGGCTTTCTGGGTCACGGTTACAGTTGCATTGGGGACAACGGCACCCGACTCATCAGTGACGGTTCCGGTAACAGTGCCAGTGGGCGCCTGAGCAAACACGCACGTGGCGGCCAGAGCCAAAATCAGGAGCAACGAACGAAGTTGCAGTATAGTTTTCAAAGTTCCCCCACAATCAAATCGGACAAAATTCTAACAAGACCAAGCTAAGAGATTGTTACCTGATATTGACTGGCATGTCAAGGCCCCCGGGAACCCTTTGTGCCGGTCAGCCGCCGATGCCACAATAAGCCTATATGGAAATTATTCGAATCATCGGACGCGAAATTCTCGATTCGCGCGGCAATCCCACTGTGGAAGCCGACGTAATCTTAGCCGACGGCAGCCTGGGACGGGCTGCGGTACCATCGGGCGCGTCTACGGGCGAACATGAAGCCGTGGAATTGCGGGACAACGACAAGTCTCGCTACCTCGGCAAAGGCACTCGCAAAGCCGTCGCGAACATCACAGATCAGATAGCTCCCGCCATCCAGGGCATGGACGCCGAAGAGCAGAGCGCGATCGACCGCAAGATGATCGCTCTGGATGGCTCGTCAAATAAAGGGAAACTCGGGGCGAATGCCATCCTGGCAGTCTCTATGGCTACCGCCCGGGCGGCGGCCGAATCGCAGCAGACCCCGCTCTATCGGTATCTTGGCGGTGTGCAGGCCAACCTGCTGCCCGTGCCGATGATGAACATCTTGAATGGCGGCGCTCACGCCGATAATTCCGTCGACCCGCAGGAATTCATGGTCGCCCCACATGGCGCAGCCAGTTTCTCTGAAGCCCTTCGCATGGGCGTTGAGGTTTTTCACGCTTTGAAAGGCGTGCTGAAAAAACGCGGCTACTCAACGGCAGTAGGCGATGAAGGCGGCTTTGCCCCGAATCTAAAGTCCAACGAAGAGGCGCTCGAAGTGGTCCTGGAGGCGATCACGCAGGCCGGCTACAAACCCGGTGATCAGATCGGCATCGCCCTCGATCCAGCCGCCAGCGAATTCTTCGATAAGAAATCAGGCAAATACATCTTCAAGAAGTCCGATAAGAGCCAGCGCACGCCCGAGCAAATGGTCGAGTTCTGGGCCGGCTGGGTCCGTCAATACCCAATCATTTCGATCGAAGATGGCATGGCTGAGGACGATTGGGCAGGTTGGAAACTGCTTACGGACACGCTCGGTGAGAAGATCCAATTGGTAGGCGACGATCTGTTTGTCACCAACACAGAGCGCCTCGCGCAAGGGATCGAGAAGGGCATCGCCAACTCGATCCTGATCAAGGTCAATCAGATCGGCACGCTGACCGAAACTCTGGAAGCGATGCAGATGGCGGTCAACGCGGGTTATACCGCGATGGTTTCGCATCGCTCGGGCGAAACCGAAGATGCTTTTATAGCCGACTTGGCTGTCGCCACGCGGGCCGGTCAGATCAAAACCGGCTCCGCCAGCCGGACCGATCGCATCGCCAAGTATAACCAGCTTCTCCGCATCGAAGAAGAACTGGGACCGGCCGCGCGCTTCCCCGGGCGGAAGGCATTCCATCAGTAATGCCCGGCAATCGTAAGAAGCCGCTCATCCTCACCATCCTCGATGGGTGGGGCTTTTCGTCCGCCGTCGAAGGCAATGCCATAGCCGCCGCTAGGAAGCCGACCTATGACGCTCTCCTGCGCGAGTTCCCTAATACCCTGATTCATACGTCCGGGCCTTTTGTGGGATTGCCCTCAGGGCAGATGGGCAATAGCGAAGTCGGCCACCTCAACATCGGCGCCGGGCGCGTCATCCTGATGGACGTAACCCGCATTGACGTGATGATTAGCAACGGCGACTTCTTCCGCGATCCCGTGCTCCTCGCTAGTATGCGTCACGCACGCTCGCGCCGCCTTCACATTATGGGACTGTGCAGTGATGGCGGAGTTCACTCCCAATTGGCACATCTATACGCCCTTCTGATCATGGCCAAGCAAGAGGGCGTCGAGCAGGTATTTCTGCACTGTTTCATGGATGGCCGCGACACGCCTCCCCAGAGCGGGGCCGGTTTTCTGGAGCAGATTCAACAGCAGATCCGCGGCATCGGCATCGGCCAAATCGCATCGCTTTCGGGCCGTTATTACGCCATGGATCGCGATAAACGGTGGGATCGCATCGAGCACGCATTCGGGGCCATGGTGTTGGGAACTGGCGACAAAGCAACCGATCCCATTGCGGCCGTCAACAGCTCCTACGGGCGTGGCGTAACCGATGAGTTTATTGAGCCGGTCACGATAGTGGATCCCCGCAACCAACCTGTCGGGGTCATCCGCGATGAGGATGCCTGCATCTTTTTCAACTACCGCGCCGATCGCGGCCGCGAGATGACCATGGCCCGGACGGACCCCACTCTGGCTCACCCCCCGCGCTCGCAAGCACCCAAAAATCTCCACTTCACCACCATGACGGAGTACGACAAAACGTTCGGTGTTCATTATGTGATTACGCGCGAGCATGCCGATAACATCCTGGCGGATGCGATGTCTCGTCTGCAATGGACCAATCTCCGCGTCGCTGAGACTGAGAAGTACGCCCACGTCACTTATTTCTTTAACGGTGGTAACGAAAAGCCCTATCCGGGTGAGGAACGGGAGATGGTAGCGTCTCCCAAAGTCGCCACCTACGACCTAAAGCCTGAAATGAGCGCGGCCGGGATCACCGAAGTGATCGTAAAAGCGATCGACAAAGGCAGCCTGGACGTGATCGTGATGAATTTTGCGAACGCCGACATGGTCGCGCATTCCGGCCAGATGGCGCCGACCGTTCGCGCCGTGGAAACCGTAGATGCCTGCCTGGGGCAAATTTATGCCGCGCTCCGGCGTAGCGGAGGATCGTGGATGATCACCGCGGATCATGGCAACGCGGAGATGATGATTGACCCCGTAACCAAAGGTCCGCACACCTATCACACCACCAATCCAGTGCCGTTCATCCTGATCGACGAGCAGCCCGCCCTGTTGCGAACAGGAGGCGCGCTGCAGGACATCTCGCCGACAATCCTGGGCTTTCTGGGCGAGCAACAGCCCGCTCAGATGACGGGGCGGGATCTGCGCCTATGAAGCCCATGTATCTACATGACGTCGAGCGCCACGCTGATGCGGCAATCGAGGCGATGCACAATGCAGGAGCCGCCGTTCCGCAGATCATGCATCTGTTCGCCTACAAGCCGGAACTCACTGCGCACCTCTCCGCCTTCTCCCAAGCCGTCATGCGCGGACCTTCGCCCTTGAGTGCCGGCTTCCGGGAGCTGATCGCCGCGTTCACTTCGAAGCTGAATCAGTGCCCGTTCTGAATTGGGAGTCACGCCGCAGTTGCGGCGGAATTGCTT
>JBBSHP010000068.1:0-11092 GCA_038232555.1 Bryobacterales bacterium | reverse complement strand
CAGCCCTGGGATCGCGTGCCGTATCATGATCAAGAAAAGTGAATAACGCCACCAGACAATTGAGAGACCTGAAGATCAAGATTTTCGCCGATGGCGCGGATCGCGACGGCATGCTGAAATTAGCGGCGAACCCGCTGATTCAGGGACTAACCACCAACCCCAGCCTGATGAAGAAAGCCGGGATCGTGGATTACGAGCGGTTTGCACGCGACATCCTCGGCACGATCAAGGACAAGCCCATCTCCTTCGAAGTTTTTTCCCACGACTTCGACGAGATGCGGCGGCAAGCCTTGAAAATCGCGTCCTGGCAGGACAACGTCTATGTAAAGATTCCGATCACCAACACGGACGGCCTTTCATCGCGGCGTTTGATCCAGGACTTGGCGAGCCAAGGAGTGAAGTTGAACATCACCGCGATCTTGCTGGCCAAGCAGGTCAGCGATATCGCCGGGGTGCTTTCGCCAGAGGTTCCCGCGGTGCTCTCGGTCTTCGCCGGTCGCATAGCGGATACTGGCGTGGACCCGCAACCAATCGTTCGTGAATGTGCTGAGATTTTGGCACGTTATCCACTCGCCGAACTGCTATGGGCCAGCGTGCGTGAACCGCTGAATATTTTTCAGGCTGCTTGCAGCGGCTGCCGAATCGTAACGGTGCCCAATGATATCCTTTTGAAGGCCATCGATATGTGTGGGCGGGACCTTGGGCTTCTCTCGCGCGAGACGGTCCGGATGTTTGCTTCCGACGCGAGCAGCGCCGGATTTTCAGTTTAGGGCTTGAGGGGCGGGGTGAGCGGCTTGGACAAAGTGTTCGGCAAGTTGCCCAGACCGTAGTACTGGCTCTCGACCGAAGAGGCATTCACGGTCACGATTCGAATACCGGACGGGTCGGGTCCGATGGGCTTGCCGACCGGACCTGTGGTCGTCATGTGTATACCTGCCGAGCGACCTTCAGCATTGCGATGATAATGCCCGGCAAACACTTCGTGAACACCGTATTTCTCGAATAATGCAAGATAGCGGGAGCGAATCACGGTTGGAATGTTGAAGTACTGATCCGCTTCGTCAGCCGTTTGCAAAAACCAGGGGATATGCTGAAAGACCACCACCCGGCCGACGCCGTCGCGCTGGGCCGCCTGGAGTTCCTTGTCAAGCCAGGCCTCTTGTTGAGCAGCCTCCGCAGCCGCATGTTGCGGATGCTGGATCAGGCTCGAGTTCAGTACGATCCCTTCTAGATTTCCTTGCCTGAAAGTGTAGTAATCCCGGCCATACGAATTCCTGTACGCCGCCAGGGATTCTGCCGTGGGCTGGTTGCCGACATCGTGATTGCCTGCCACGTTGTACATCGGAATGGAGCGGTCCAGCCGTTTGGCAATACGCTGGTACTCCGCTATCTGTCCGGAGTCGCCCGCCTTGTTGGTGAGGTCGCCGCACACAACCACGAAGGCGGGGTGCAGCCGGTTCATTGTCGTGATCGCAAATTCGAAGTTGGCGGTCTCCTGTGCGAAATCCCGATTGTCCGTGTACATGCCGAACTGAGGGTCCGAGAGGACCGCGAATGAGAATTCCTGGGCGGGAGAGAGCTGCGGCGTCAGGAGAAGCAGTATCCACAAGAATGAGCTGCGCATAGGTTTAGAAGTGCAGCCGCAGCGCAACCTGCAGAATACGAGGATCGCCGGCTGCCGTGATTTTTCCAAAGGTCGAGCTATTGCTCACGCTCCCGCCGGGCGCGTTGAAGTGAACGTTATTGAAGATATTGAAGAAGTCTCCCCGCAGCGAAACTCGTACGCGCTCCAGCGGCTGAAAACTTTTCTGCAACGAGAAATCCACGTTGAAATAGGACGGCCCATGCAGGTAATTGCGCGGCACGTTTCCAAATGTCCCCGGCGTATTGAGCGCAAAGGCAGCCGTATTGAAATATTGGCTGACGATCTGGCCACGCGTCCGATCTCCGGCGATAAGGGGATCGCCCACCAGATCGGCCCGGTCCAGACCCACGCCGCTGAAGGAGCGGTCCTGTCCGGACGTTACGTTGAACGGCGTTCCACTTCGCCAGGACCAGATCCCGCTGCTCTGCCATCCGCCCAAAGGCAGCCGAAGCCATGACGAAGAGTTCGTCAGCGCAGGAGCTTGCCAGACGCTCCAGAACGAAAAGTTATGCGGCGTGTAGAAATCCGACAGCCCATAGTTGGAGGTGGTGCTGTACGGGTTTGGACTGTTGACCGTGAACTGCCCTTCCACTGATTCATTATCGAGCGATTTCGAGAAAGTGTAGTGCGTCACGAACATCCAGTGCTTTGTGAACCGCTTTTCAAGCGTGGCCTGCAACGCATGATAGTTGGAGTAGCCGTCGTTAGTCATCTGGATCAACGACGCGAAATTAGGTGCCAGGGAACGCCGCGCATTGGTGTTGGTGGTGGTCGCGCCGGGGCCATACACCGCAGGATCCAACTCGCGGAAATACTGCAGATCCCGGCCGGCGGTGCCGACGTACGCGACGCGGGCTACCAAACTGGCCGCTAGCTGGTGCTCGATAGTGAAGTTCCAGGCATTGGTGTGACCGATGTGCCAGTTCGGGTTGAAGAATTGATAGGTGATGGGCAGACTGAACCGAGCATTCGCGCCAGGGTTAACCGGTGCGAATGGCGGGAATGGATTGGTTACGCCTGCGGAACCGAACGGATCGGCCAGGCTTACGCCGAAAAGTGAGACCGAGGGACTGAAGGGCGCGTTCTGCACAAAGTTGTTGTAGAGCCGTGCGAACGGGAGAATGTAGAAGCGCCCCCAGCCGCCACGGATAATGGTGGTGTGTTTGCCTGCCAGCGCGGTCCACGCGAAGCCCAAACGTGGAGCAAAGTTGCCCAACCCCGTTTTCAGACCGCTGGACGGAAAGCCCGGATCGCCCGCAAACACGAGACCGGCCGGAGCGTTGGGAAACCGCTGCGAGCGATAACCGGGGATGTAGCCACCCACCTGCTGGGCTACCGGATCGCTGTAGGGCAGAAACGGTTCCCAACGCAAGCCAAGGTTTAACGTGAGGCGCGGATGCAGCCGCCAGTTGTCCTGGAAGAAAGCGTTGAGCTGGTTGCCGCGCGTAAACTTGACCTTGCCCGCAGTCTGCGTAAACGTGTTCACCTTTCCAAGCAACAGGTCCGCCAGGCCATTGCCCGTCGCCGAACCGGTAAACGTGAGCAGCGGCTCTTCCTGAAAGCCCGTCTTCGAATCGAACCGCGTGTAAGGCGTATACTGCGCTCCAAAGTGCATGGCGTGGCTACCCCGGTTCCAACTCAACACGTCTGAGATGTCGAAGTTGTCCCGCCGCCAGCTGCCCGGAGGTTGCGTCCCGCCGGAGCCCCAACCCGAGAAGCTGGTAACGCTAATGCCCGTCTCCTGAAACCGGACTTCTGGTTTGGTCGCCTTTATGGCTCCGAAATCGAAAATGGAAAACGGCGCTGTCCGGATCTGTGTGGAGTCAAGGATCAGCCCCGAAAGCGTCAGCGAGTTCAAAAGTCGGGGCGAGAGGGTCCAGGTATCCCCGCCTTTAAAGTTGTGCGTGTTCTGATGCTGGCCGATTTTGTAATTAAGCAAAGTCTGGCCGCCATCCCAGCCAGGATCGGAATAGAGCACGTGGAAATAGCTTCCGGTAAGCTGATGACGACTGGCATTGTAGTCGAGCTTAACGAGTTCCTGATGATTTTGGGAGGTATTCGGCACAGGATAAAGCAGCTTCCCGGTGGGATCGCTTGAAGTGGGAACTTTCTGGAGGATCGCAGCCGCGATCGGCGAAATCTGTCCAGGCGGAATCATGTTGTCTGCGAACGGCTTGCCAGTGGCTGGATCGGTAATGGTTTTCGATCCGGTGAAGTCGCCGGTTCGCTGTGCAGCGGTGGGGACGAACGCAGTGTTGCCATAGGTGATGTTGCGGACCAACGTTCCCTGATACGAACCGAAGAAGAACAATTTGTCGTGCTTGATGGGGCCGCCCACGGAACCGCCGAACTGGTTCCGCTTCAGCGCGTCAACTTGCGGAGCGAAGAAGTTGCGTGCATTCAGGGCGCCATTGCGAAGATATTCGAACAGAGTTCCATGAACCCCGTTGCTGCCGGAGCGTGTGACGATGTTGACGATCGCTCCGCCCGAACCTCCGTACTGCGCGTCGAAATTATTGGTTTGCACGCTGAATTCGGCTAGCGCATCCGGGTTCGGAAAAGCCGCATTCAAATTCGTGATGTTGTCCTGATGGCTGGCTCCGTCGAGCTTGTATGAGACCTGGTTCCCGAACGTTCCGTTCACGGAAACGGCTTGGGTGTCGCTGGTGGTGGCATAGGTCGCCGTATCGGTGCCCTTGCCTACCACCGTACCGGGCGCCATGAACACCAGCGCGGCGGCGTTCCGGCCCTGCAAGGGTAATTCTTGGATGTACCTTTCGGACACCACTTGCCGCAGCGTTCCTGATTCGGAATCGACCATGGGGGCATTCGCGGTAACCGTGACCTGCTGCGACGATCCTGCGATGGCCAGTTTGACACGTAAGCTCGCGGGAACGTCCACGTCCAGCGTGATCCCCTCCTGGGTGAACGGAGCGAATCCGCTCGCGGTGACGGAGAGCCGATAGCTGCCTGGCGGGATCAGACTGAAGAGAAAGCGCCCCTGTGAATCCGAAGTCGCGTGCTTCAAAACATTTGTTGCAGCATTGATCAACTCCAGGCTTGCATCCGGCACAGCCGCGCCGCTCGCATCAGCAATGGTGCCTGAGAGGCTTGTGGTGGGAATAGACTGGGCGGATGCGGGCCGGCTGAGCATGAATCCACAGAGCAGAATCATCCCCGGTAAGTACCATAAGAGTGTGACATCGGCTGGGCGGCGAGCAAAGCTAGTTAGGCGCATGACGTGGCTCTCATGATCAGTAATATCACAAGCCCTCAGATGGCCTTCTTGCTTGGACTGCTTGGAATCGTGATCCTCGCGACAATTCTGTACGAGGTTTTTGAGGTGTTGCTGCTCCCTCGTCGGGTGCGCAGCCCGGTGCGCTTTGTACGACTGTTCTTTCGAAGCACATGGGCGGCGTGGTCGGGAATTGGCAATCGAATCGGCCCAGCCGATCGGCGCGCCAATTTCCTGAGCCTTTATGGACCCCTGTCGATGGTGTTGCTGGTTTTACTGTGGGCGTGCGGATTGATCGTCGGATTTGGTTTCTTAGAGTGGGCTTTGGCGTATTCGCTGCAGCCGGTCCCCACCATACTCAGCCAGATGTACCTGAGCGGGACGACATTCTTCACCTTGGGATATGGAGATTCTACTCCGCATACCGGACCCGCGAAGCTGGTTGCCGTGGCGGAAGCCGGTACGGGCTTCGGCTTCATTGCTGTTGTGATCGGGTACCTACCAGTTCTCTATCAACTGTTCTCACAGCGCGAGGCCAAGGTGATTCAACTGGATGCTCGCGCTGGGTCTCCACCCTGCGCCGCGACGCTGCTTTCCAGGCACAGCCGGGAAAACGGAGTGGAGGCACTGGATCGCCTGCTCGAAGTCTGGGAAGCCTGGAGCTCGGAAATCATCGAAAGCCACCTGTCCTATCCGATGCTGAGTTACTACCGTTCTCAACACGATAATGAAAGCTGGCTCGCGGCGGTAACCGCCATTATGGACACCTGCGCGATACTGCTGGTAGGGCTGAAAGGACGGCAGGCGTTTCACGCTCGGATGACCTTTGCAATTTCGCGTCTGGCGATTACGGAACTTGCCCGGATATTCCAGACGCCAATTCGATCCCTCGAATTCGACCGGCTGCCACCCGATGGCTTTGTGAGGCTTCAATCCATTTTGAATGGTGCGGGCCTGCAGTTTGAGGATGAAACCGCTGAGGACAAGCTAAGAGCTCTTCGGAACACGTACGAGCCTTTCTTAAATGGTCTGTCGCAGTATTTGCTGCTGCCCCTTCCGCCTTGGTTCGCGGATGAGAGGGATTTGGACAACTGGCAAAATAGCCCACGCGGGCGGACAGCTAAACAGTTGGTGGAATCGGAGTAGCGGTCGGAAAACTTGATTAGGCCGGCTCCGGCAAGAGCCGGTCTTCCCGGGCCCAGGGAATCTCGGTGGCTTCGGCCTGTTCCACTCCCGCTACGGTGATGGCTTGCCGCCCATTGTCGCTTTTGGCTATCCAGCCTCGCTCCTTTAGATACCAGAGACTGAACTCCAGGTGCTCACGAGGTATGGCGAGCAGATCTTCCAGCTCCGCGAGGCTCATGGCAGGTTGCGTGGGTTCATTCACGCGCCTGGTGTAGAGCACCGCCAGAATGCCGAGCCGCTTCCGCCGTTCCGCATCCTTGCCTCGCGCCGCCTTGGGTTGGTTGAAGATCTTCCAGCGGACGCGCTGCTCAGAGCCGTGCCGGACGTCATAGGCGGCCCGCTGTTCCGGATCGCGCAGTACTTCATAGGCTTGGAGCAGGCGCTTGAAGATTTCCTCGCTGCCGGTATCGGCGTTGTCGGGATGATGCCGTTGCGCCAGCAGCCGGTACACGCGATGAATCGTGTCCGGATCGGCTTTCACGCTGAGTTGCAATACGTCGTAGTAATCGTAGAATGGTTTGCCATCCGGATCGATCCCGCAGGAGCCATTTTCAGTAGAACGGGAATCGCGTTCCACCGGTGCTTCCAGACGTAAGCCGGCCGAATAAGCTCCTGGCGCATTCAGGCGGCACCAAGTCACGCGAGCGGACCACTGTCCGGGTTTGGGAGCGCGCGCAACCTGCCCGTCCAGCATCACAACGGATCCGACCGTCAGCGCAATCCCTAGATCTACCGAGCAGCCCCCGTCGGAGGTGTCCGCCAGCTTAGAGATCAGTTCGGTCTTAGGGCCGCCGGGGTGAACTTCCATCGTGAGGCGCAACGTTTGTGGAAACGTCTTGCGCGTCCGCGAGTGCTTGCGGCGATCGTTGCCGGATTCCATCTTTCTACAGGTGCTATCGGCGATAGCATGGCCCAGCATTAGCGCAATCATCAGTTGCGCGGAACTGTGGCCGGCGTTCGCCGTGCCGATTGGTGGAAAATGAAAGCTCCATGACCTCCCACGAGACGCGTTTTCGCGTGCGCTATGCCGAGACTGATCAGATGGGGGTAGTCTATTACGCCAATTACCTCATCTGGATGGAACTGGGCCGCGCCGCCTACTGCCGCGCGGCTGGCGTGCGCTACCGCGATATGGAGCTAAACGATCGCGTTCTACTGGCCGTGGTGGACGCGCATTGCCGGTACATTTCACCGGCCCGCTACGACGAAGAGATCGTTGTGACCACCACGATTGCGAGTGCGAATAGCCGGATGGTGGAGTTCGCTTACGAAATGCGGGATGAGCGCGGCCGGGCGTTAGCGAAGGGAGAAACAAAACACATTTTCTTGAGCCCGGAGATGAGGCCAGTAAGACTGCCGGAGAAATACCATGCTCTGTTTGGCGTCGGGATCCAGTCAGCGTGAATTTAGGAGCCGTCGCATGAGGTCAGCTTTGAACTGCGGCTTTGCCTGGTAGCAGTACGAGGCGGAATGCACGGCCTGAATATTCGCGGACAGCAGCAGGTATGGTTTCGGCTTTGGCGCCCCGGTGTCATCGGGCAGGATCTCGATTCGAACCGGGAGAGTGTCACAGGAAACCAACTGGGGTGAAGTGACCACCGCAACCGCGAGCGTATCGAAGGGATTGAATCCATCAACTCCGAACGATCGCTTCCATACGCTCAGCCAATCGACTGCGGGAGGTGTAAGCCAATCCAGAACCGGACTGCGGCCTTGGAGCGACTCGACATCGTGAGCGGTAATCCAAACCTTAGAGGAGATTTCGAAGGGCGCGAGCACTAACGGAACTTTGGAATCCAACACAATCTGGAAAGCAGCCGGATCCATTTCGAAATTAAAGTCGCGCAGTGAGCGCGTGTTGGTGGTACCGACCAGGAAACGCTGCTCGGGACGGCGCCCCGCTACCGCAACCACCCGCTCGATGCGACTCACCAGCTCCGGATGCATCTTCACGACGGTAGCTATATTTGTCAGCGGCCCGATCGCCAGGACGGTAAGCTTCTCTTTGCGGAGTGCGGCGGTAAGCGCTCGGGAAGCAGCCGTGGCTTGGCCGAGTTGCGAAGAACCCGCAGCTCCGGGATATGGCTTCGGACCGGCTGGATTCAAGAATCGCAGCAACTCGCGGGCGATTGGTACCGCCGTTTTGAGCGGAGCATTTCCGAAGACCACGCTGACCCCGCGGATCGCGATCTCTTTGGAGTGGAAGGCCTGGATCAGCGCAAATCCGTCATCGATTTCATGTCCGCCTTTGGCTACAGAAGGGTCCGTATCAATCCATACTGGAATCTGCGCTCGAGCGTTGGCCGTGGCGACGAGGCCGGTCAGAATCCACAGACTAAGACGGAGCAAGAACCATCTCCCGGGATCTAGCAAGCAGCCGCGCTGTCGCTTGCGCGTCTAGAGTCAAGGGCAATCGCGCCACACCGACCAGCCTGCGCATTATTTCGACTCCCGCAAATTGAATCACAAGCCGTTCTTGTACGCCGGTGCCATAGATCGACAGCAACCGGGAGAGTTCCGACAGATCGTAACCAGCGAAGATCAGGTGGGCCAGCATGACCCCGAGATCAAATTCCGGGGGGCCGAAAAAGCAGAACTCGGGATCGATGACTTTTACGCCCAAGAGAGTTTGCAGCCAACTGCCCGGGAAAAAGTCTCCGTGCAGGAGGCAGTCACCTTGCTGCAAGTACTGCTCGCCCAGACAGGTGACCTCGCGTTTGAACTCGGAAGACGTCTCCGAAGCCAAGGGAAGCACGAAAATGTGCATATGGTTCAAGGCGCGCATTTCACGATTGGCGAAGGCGGCTTTGTCATGGTAGTCGCGAAACGCAGCATGCAGGACTGACAACCACTCGATCAGATTGGCGAGTTCGCCAGCCGTAAGCGGCTCCCCTGCATAGAGGGACGTGAGGTCCCGCGCAGGTCCTAAATCTTCGAGGCAGAGCAGTCGGGCTGCATCGTCGCTGCCGAGCAGTTTCGGCATCCTGGCAGCTAACACAGGTACGGTCCCGGCCAGCCGGTAAAACCTGCCTTCGACGAGAGCGCGGTCCCAGGGAGCGGCTATATCGGGATACTTCTCCACCCAGGGACGCGATTGTTTCAGGATGAACGAGCGGGTGCTGGTACGGATCCGAAGGGTGTAGTTCATGTTGCCTTCTCCCGCGCGTTCCGTATCTAATAGCTCTTCATTAGTCCCAAGCCATCCTGCTTCGCGCAGGTATAGGGACATCGCGCGCGGGTCATTCGCGTCCAGGAAAAACGCGTGTGGGTGGTTCTGCTTGAATTCCGCTGCTCGCGACATCGGCACCGCTACCGCTGAACCCGCCCGGAGCCGCCGCCCTTTACCAGTTGTTCCACTTCCTCACGCGTAAACCGGTTAAAGTCGCCCGGAATGGAGTGTTTCAGGCACGATGCCGCCACCGCAAATTCGAGCGCGTCCTGGTGACTCGGTAGATTCAGCAGCCCATAGATTAACCCGCCCGCGAAGCTATCACCGCCCCCCACCCGATCCACAATGTGTGTGATCTCGTAGTGGCGGCTCAACAGGAAATCCTTCCGATCGTGCAAACATGCCGACCAGCCATTGTGGGATGCACTGCGTGATTCACGAAGCGTGATCGCAATCATCTTCAAGCCTGGGAAACGCTCCAGGACGCGCTCCGCCAACTGCCTGTACTGGTCAGGCTCCAGTTTGCCCGAATGAACGTCCGCCTGCGTTTCAATGCCAAGCGCGGCTTGGCAATCCTCTTCGTTCGCTATACCGATATCCACAAATTGGAACAGTTCCGGCATAATCTGCTGCGCCGCCTGGCCGTACTTCCACAAATTCTTGCGGTAGTTCAAATCGCAAGACACGGTCAGCCCGGCTGCTCGTGCGGCTTGAACACCTTCAATCGAGAGATCCGCCGCCGTACGGCTGAGAGCCGGCGAGATGCCCGTGATATGGAACCAACCGGCGCCGGATAAGGCGTTTGCCCAATCGATGTCACCTGGCTTAGCCAGCGCGATGGCGCTCCCATCCCGGTCGTAGACGACCTTCGAGGCGCGCTGATTCGCTCCTGGCTCGACAAAATAGATACCCAATCGTCCTGCGCTTCGTACGACCTTGGAATCGTCCACACCAAACCGGCGCAGCTCACCCAGAAACGCATCCACAATGGGATTCGCGGGAGGTAAGACTGTGATAAATCGGGCAGGATGACCGAAGCCGGCAAGGGCCACCGCCACATTTGCCTCGCCGCCACCGAAGGTAGCCAGGAACTGCGGAGATTGCAGGAATCGTTCGAACCCGGGCGGGGCCAGGCGCAGCATAATCTCGCCAAACGTGGCGACCAGTGGCACAGACATAAACATCAGAATCGCACACGGTGAGAGGGCGAATACTTCTCCGGAGGTACGCATTCCGGATCGGCTACGCTGGTAGGACATGGAAAAGAATGTCTTAGGAAGTGTTTTGCAGACTTGCTGCACCGATCCATTGACGGGTTTTTATCGGGATGGCAAGTGTAATTCAGGTCCGGACGATGTCGGGAAACACTGCGTATGCGTTCTGGTAAACGATGAGTTTCTCCGGCATCAGGCATCGATTGGCAACGACCTGATCACTCCCCGGCCGGAGTTTGGCTTCCCCGGTTTGAAAGCGGGCGACGGCTGGTGCGTATGCGTGGAGCCCTGGAAGAAGTCCTTCGAAGCAGGCGTTATGGCGACTGTTCGCCTGGAGGCCACCCACGAAAAGGCGCTCGACGTAGTGACGCTTGAGATGTTGTTGAAGAGCGCCCGTCTGAACTGATGTGCGCCTGCTCTCAACAGTTTGTCCCTGCCTCTGCCGGAGTTGGCATTCGGAATGCTCGTCTAGGGTTAGGTGAAACAATGAAAACCCATATTTTGTACGGTTTCGTAGCGTGCGCCGCACTTAGCTCAGCCGCAAACGCGCAAACTTTTCAGCGGCAGGCGGCAATCACAGGCGGGGGTAGTACCGACCGGGGGAAGTGCACTATTGAGGTGGCGGTGGATGGTGTCGCTCAAGT
>JBBSHP010000067.1:0-11208 GCA_038232555.1 Bryobacterales bacterium | reverse complement strand
CGGGTGACCGCGGGATGCACTATGCCGCTGAGCTTCTCCAGTCTGTCGGCGTCGCGGAAAACCAGCGCTGCCAGCCTGCGCCGGTCGATAATTCCGTGTTCATCAAGTATGCCGCTGCCAAACTCAGCGACCACGGGGGCATAGGCTTCACCGTCGGGAAGCAGAACCTGGTGACCCAGCTCGTCCGCCCGGATGACATGGCATCCCAACTCCTCCAGCGCTTTTCCGATAAAGCTTTTACCGCTGGCCAGGCCGCCAGTCAACCCGACGCGGAGCATGCTACCTCAGCGATTGATGAAGCTCCGCCGCCTTCACCGTGTTGGACATCAGCATGGCGATCGTGAGGGGACCCACTCCTCCGGGCACAGGCGTGTACGCTCCCGCGATCTCCTGGGCGGCTTGGGGATCTACGTCCCCCACCAGTCCTTTTCCAGTAGCGGGGCGATTCATGCCGACATCAATGACCGTCCCGCCCGGCTTGAGGAACTCGCGCCCGATCAGCGCTGCCTTGCCGATGGCCGCCACCAGAATGTCGGCACGGCGGCATTCCTCCGCCAGGCCGGTGGTCTTGGAGTGACAGATTGTCACGGTGGCGTTCTCGTGCAGAAGCAGCAAGGCCATCGGTTTCCCGACGATGTCGCTGCGTCCCACTACCACCGCGCGCGCGCCCGCGATTGGAATTTGATAGCGCTTCAGCAATTCGATAATCCCCGCAGGCGTGCAGGATCGCAGTCCAGGGTTCCCCGAAACCAGGTTGCCCACATTCAAAGGATGAAAGCCATCCACATCTTTATCCGGTGAGACGCTCAACAGCACGCGCCGGCTGTCCACCTGAGCGGGCAAGGGCATCTGGACCAGAATGCCATCGATCTCAGGCCGCTGGTTCAGCCCGTCCACAAGAGCGAGCAAATCCCCGGTCGCAATCCCGGCCGGAGGGGTGATCTTCTCGCTGTAAATTCCGAGATCTTCACAGGCTTTTACTTTGCTGCGAACGTAAATCCCGGAGGCCGGATCGTCACCCACCAGAACAACCGCCAGACCGGGGCGGCGCGCCAGCCGATCGATGCGGGGACGCAGTTCCGCCAGAATCTGATCCCGCACCAGTTTTCCATCCAGAATGCGGGACATGCTGCTAGCTGATCCCCTTGCGCATGCGCGCATGATACACCAGGGCTCCGGTACCCACTGTGGCGACGGCGATAAAAGAGACCAGCGGCTTAAAGGTGAATCCAACCACAGTCATCAACAAGCCCACCAGGATGAAGAAGACAGGCAGCGCCGGGAAACCGAAATCAACAGCGGCGATCTTTCTCCACCCAGCCCGCTTGCGGAACACAAACAGGGAGGCTACCGACATTACAGCAAAAAAGTTTAGAACAATCCCCACGTAAAACATCAGGTTTACGAAAGAGCTGGTGGTCATCAGAATGGTGCAAATTCCCTGGCAGATGATCGCGATCACGGGCGTATGCCAGCGCGGATGGACCGAGGCCGCCGCCGCAAAAAATGCACCGTTCTTCGCCATCGCATAATAGACCCGCGGACCAATGGTGACCATCGCGTTCACGGTAGCCAGCAAAGACAACGCCATGGCCCCGCTGAACAATCCGGCCACCGCCGGGCCAAACAAATAAGACGCCGTAATCGCGCCCACCGCGACTTGCCCTTTCATGTTTTCGAGCGGCACGCCGTAGATGAACAAGAGATTCAGGCCGAGAAAAAGCAGCGCTACAATCCCCGTACCCACGGCCAGTGA
The DNA here is from genome assembly GCA_038232555.1 of Bryobacterales bacterium. GTDB lineage: Bacteria > Acidobacteriota > Terriglobia > Bryobacterales > Bryobacteraceae > JBBSHP01. The sequence goes on along the minus strand of JBBSHP010000067.1, from coordinate 9,452 downwards.
GAGCGGCAGGGTGCGCGCAGGCTGCTTCAACTCCTCGGCGACATACGTGGCCGCATTCCAGCCGCTATAGGCCACGTAGATAAAGAACAGGCTCACGAAAAATTGAAAAAACAGCGGTGTAGTGGAGGTGCGAACGGCGTGCTGCGAGAAGTGCCCCGCATCGCCTTTGCCGAACAGGAAGCCCGCTCCGATGAAGGTGAGAATTACCAGGACCTTGGTGGCCGTTAACACATTCTGAATCCGGGCCGCCGTGCGCACGCCCAGACAGTTGATGACCGTGAAGATCACCACCAGCGTACTGGCGACGATCTGAGCGCCGCCGAACCGAAAGTCGAAATATTCCGGGCCGAAGTGGGCCGAGCTCTCCTGCTTCAGTGCGGGGAAAAAATATCCGAGGTAGTCTGAGAAGGCCAGAGCGGCCAAGGCGATGGGGGCCGAGAAACCCGCGAAGAAGGAGACCCATCCGGTCATGAATCCCCAAGCCGGACCGAAGGCCTGCGTGAGATACACGTATTCGCCACCGGAGCTGGGGAAGTTGATGCCCAGCTCCGAGTAGCAAAATGCACCGGCCAGCGCGCAGACTGCGCCAACGGCCCAGATCAGCAACAGCAGCTTGACGGACCCCAGGTCACCGGCTAGGAATCCGGACATGGTGAAGATGCCCGTGCCGATCATGTTCGACATCACAATCGCCGTCGCGCTGACGATTCCGAGCTGTCGAAGTAAGCTGGGCGTACGCGGCGTCAACTTGGTTCGCTGAGCGTTAGCATCCCGCGCGCCAGTGAGGATCCACCGTCACACACGTAAATGGCGCCGGTGATGTACGCAGCCGCATCGGAACACAGGAACAGCGCCAGATCCGCAAGCTCGTCCTTGGTTCCGTAACGTTTTAGAGGGACCGATTGCAGCACGCGCTGGCGAGCCTCTTCGGTAGGAGCCAGGCGGCGCATCCCTTCCGTATCATCGGTGGGCCCGGGCGTGATGCAGTTGGCGCGAATGCCGGCGGCGCCCCACTCGATGGCCAGGGTTCGCGTCAGCAGATCCACTCCGGCCTTGGCGGCACACACGTGCGACTGGTAGGCGATGGGCGTGTGAGCGTGGTTGGCCGAGATACTGATGACGGAGGCGCCCGGTTTTTTCAGGTGCTGGTAGGCGGCCCGGCAGCTGTTGAATGTGCCCAGCAGGTCGATGTCAATTACGCTTTTGAAGGCGTTGGACGACATACCAATCACCGGGGCGGGAAAGTTGCCGGCTGCGCCGCAGACCAGAATGTCAATCTCGCCGAACTCTGTGCGGGTCCGCTGCAGCGCGGCTTCCATGGCAGCGTAATCGCGGACGTCCGCAGCAGCGGTCCCGGCTGTTCCACCCGCTGCCTGGATGGCGGAGGCGGCGGCGTCCAGCTTTTCCTGCTTGCGGCCGGCTATCATCACCTTGGCCCCGTGTTCGGCGAATCGCTCGGCCATGCGCTGTCCGATCCCGCTGCCGCCTCCGGTCACAAAGGCAACTTTTCCGTCGAGCAGACCCTCCCGGAAGACGCTAGGCATGAAGGATCAAGAATATCACGCTCCGATCCAGGGCCGGCGTTGAGAGTTTCCAGTGAAATCCGGCACTGATTCTCTATGCGGCCCAGGATCCTCCCCGTGCTTTTTCTGCTCGCCTGTACCAGCTTACGGGCTGAGAAAAACGGCGGGAAAGCGGAGTACATCGGCGGGACCATTCAGCAGATCCCGGCAGGCTGCGGCGGTTCCGTGCGGGCCGTAGACGCAATCTACTTTATCTTCTCTTCTCACAAAGCCAGTTGGCGCGTCGCCTACGACAAGATCAACCTGCTTGAATATGGCCTGAAGGTGGACCGGCGGGTGATGGCGGCGGTACTGGTCTCGCCCCTGTTTCTCCTGAGCAAAAAGAGACAGCATTTTCTGACGGTGGGGTATCAGGATGAGGACGGCAAACAGCAAGCCATGATCTTTCGAGTGAATAAAGACGACATCCGGGCGACTTTGGCCAGCCTGGAAGCTCGAACGGGAAGACGTATCGAATTTCAGGACGACGAAGCCCGGAAAGCAGGTAAGGGTTAATCGATGTGGCTGCTCTGCCTGCTGCTGGTGCTTTCGACCACGGATCAGAAACCGCCCGAGGAAGAGCCGGCCGTACAGTTCACGAAAGTCCGCCGGGTGTTCGTGGACCAATTGAGCGGCGGCAAGCCCGCTTTGAAGATCCGCGATCTTCTGATGGCCAGCTTGCAAGCTTCAAAACTATTCGTCGTTACGGAGGATCCGGAGCGGGCGGACGCGGTTCTCAAGGGAGCGGCCGATGAAACCACCTTCACCGACCATTTTTCATCGTCGGAGGGGATCACTGCACGCGCGAACGTAAGCACACCGGGTACTCAATCCTCCAACTCCCGGTACGGAAGCCGAAGCGTCGCCGGCCTCAGTATCGGTGAGCATGAATCGCAAAACTCGAACGAGCGCAAGCATGAAGCTATTGCTACGGTTCGGCTGGTGAGCAAGGGGGGCGACGTGATCTGGTCGACCACGCAGGAAAGCCTGGGGGGGAAATTTCTGGGTGCCGCGGCGGACGTGGCCGACAAAGTCGCAAAGCGATTAGCTGCGGATTATTGGGCAGCCAAGAATCAGGCTGGCCCGACGCCCTTGAAATAAGGCACTATGTCAGGATATCCTGGATCACTTGGCCTTCAACATCCGTAAGCCGGAAGTCGCGGCCGCTATAGCGGTACGTGAGCTTCGTGTGGTCGAAGCCCAGGCGGTTCAGGATGGTGGCATGCAAGTCGTGTACGTGCACCGGCTTTTCGACCGCTTTGAAACCGAAATCGTCAGTAGCCCCGTACGTTATTCCGCCTTTAATGCCACCTCCGGCGAGCAGCATCGAAAAGCCGTGGCTGTTGTGATCGCGGCCGTTCTGGACGGGAACCAAGCCGCTCACTTCGACCACCGGCGTACGGCCAAACTCGCCGCCGATCATCACTAGTGTTTCATCCAGCAGTCCGCTGGCCTTCAGGTCTTTGAGTAACGCAGCGATCGGCTGATCGGCCTGGCGGGCCAGCTTGCGATGAATTTGAATGTCGTCGTGGTTGTCCCACGGTTGGCCGTCGCCATAGTAAACCTGGACCATCCGCACGCCGCGCTCCACCAACCTGCGGGCCAGCAGGCACCCCCGGGCGAACGGCCCTTCACCGTAGCGGGCCCGCACAGACTCGGGCTCCCTGCGAATATCGAACACGTCGGGGGCTTCGGTTTGCATGCGGAAGGCGATCTCGGCCGACTCGATGGTGGCTTCAAGTTGCGGGTCAGGTCCGGTGCGAGCCAGTTGCATGCGATCGAGCTTGGCAACCAGGTCCAATTGGCGGCGCTGCTCGGCGGGTTTTAACTCGGGATTGCGGATGTATTGAATCAGCTTCTCGGGCTCGATCTCATTATTCGGAACGAACGTGCCCTGATAAACCGCCGGTAAGAAAACCGAACTCCAGAGCTGTGGCCCAACAATGGGGGTTCCGGGACAAAGCACCAGGAAACCGGGCAGGTTCTGGTTCTCCGTGCCAAGTCCGTAAGTGAGCCAGGAGCCCATGGACGGACGGCCGGGAACCCGAAATCCGGTGTTCATGGTGAGCAGAGATGGCTCATGATTCGGAACGTCGGTGTGCATCGAGCGGATTACGCAGACGTCGTCGATACACTCGCCGAGCTTAGAGAAAATCTCGCTGACTTCAATGCCGCTCTGGCCATACTTCTTGAAGCTGAACGGCGACGCGAGCAGGTTTCCCGTCTTGCGCTCGGTCTTAAGATTCCCAGTCGGCATCGGCTTCCCGTTGTACCTGGTCAACATCGGCTTAGGATCGAAAGTATCCACCTGCGATGGGCCGCCGTTCAGGAACAGGAAGATGACGTGTTTCGCTTTGCCGGGAAAATGAGGGGCCTTGGGCTCCATGGGGCTGCGCGCGGTCTGCACATTCGCTCCTCGCATCACATTCGCAAGCCCGAGCATGCCGAAGCCGCTGCCCATTGTAGACAGGACCTGGCGGCGGCTCATTCCTAAGTTAGGGAGATTCATCGTTTACTCGATAAAGCTGAATTCGTTCGAACCAAATAATGCTTGCGCGTATTCCGGCCATGCGCCGGCCTTGAGAAAATCGAGCCCCAAGTTGCGCTCGGCGCCGGTGGGCGGGCGGTTGAAGAGGAGCATGTACGCCTGATTGATACGGGCGGAGTCGTCCCCCAGCGGCTGCAAGCGCTGCGCCAGTGCCTTTGATTGCTGGAGGACAAACGCACTGTTCAGGAAAAACAGGCGCTGGAGAGGGACATTGGTGTCCAGGCGCTGCTCGCTGGTGGAGTTAGGATTCGGGAAATCAAACAGCCCTAAAGTTCCATCCAGGCGGCGCCGGCTAACAAAGCCATAGATTGCCCGGCGCTGGTTGTCGTCTGTCAGCTTCTTGGCGGGACCGCCGGGCGTCAGGTCAAGAGACCCAGCCGCGGCTAGAAAAGCGTCGCGCATGGCCTCTATGTCGAGACGCCGGCGATTCGCTCGCCAAAGCAGGCGATTCTCGGGGTCTTGGGCGGCGTTCCCAGCGATATATTCACTGCTCATCTGGTAAGTATTCGAGAGCAGAATTTCACGATGCAGCGTCTTCAGGGACCAGTGCTTCGCGACAAAACGGGAAGCCAGATAATCGAGCAGCTCCACATGGCTGGGGCGATCGCCGAGCTGCCCGAAGTTGCTGGGCGTGCGTATCAGCCCCTGCCCGAAGTGATGGGCCCAGACGCGGTTTACGATGACCCGGGCGGTAAGCGGGTTCTGCGGGCTGGCAACATCGTTGGCCAGTTCCAGGCGACCGCTGCCGTTCTGGTAGGCGACCGGCTCCGCTTTGGACAGAATGCTCAGAAAATGGCGCGGCACTTCCTCGCCCAGGTTATCGGCGCTGCCGCGAATGTGTACGCGTTCGTTAGCGGGATGTTCCTTGTCCGCGATTACCTGAAGGAATGGATACTGGGGCGGCAGCGCCTTTTCAAGCGTGGCCAATTCGGTGCGCATAGCGTCCAGGCGCTCTTTGAAAATCGGCGCCAGATAACGATCGATCTCTTTGTCCTTTTCGGAGTAGTGCAGGACGCCTTTGTCGCCGTAGATGTCGCGCCAGAGTACGAATTTATCGCGCTCCAGAGAGAGCAGATTGGCGTTGGCGAGCTGGCTGCGTTCCGGATTCACGCCCAGACGTACGTGGTTTTCGTCGTCAACCCGCTTCTTCTCCCGATTGGTCGCGATCAGGAGCTCTTGAAACTTTGCGAAGTCCTGTTTTGCCCAACCATTCAGGTAGGGGTGCTCTTTATCTGATTTGTTGAGATACTTCTTCCAGCGCTCGAGAGTCTGTTCATCCAGCTTGGCAGCGGTCTTGCCGCCGGCGGCAACATGGAAATATTCGGCGGTGTTGGCGGCCAGCACCTCTGCCAAGGCGGTGCTTTGCAGCTTCACAAAATCGCCGATGGCGGCCTTCTGATCGTCAATCGTCTTCTTTTTCGCCTTGAACAACTCAACCTCGGCGTTGGGAGCAAGAGCATGCTCCGACAATTTCGTGCCGTTGAAAACGCCCAGGAGCGAATAGTAATCCTTGGTCGGAATCGGATCGTACTTGTGATCGTGGTACTGCGCGCAGGCGACCGTCAGGCCGAGGAAACCGCGGGTAGTGGCGTCCACGCGATCGTCCTGAAACTCGGGACTTAAAGCGTAGAAGCCCAGACCGGCTTGGTACTTTTCCCGATCGCCGGCAGGCAGCAGGTCGCCCGCAATCTGCGCTTTGACAAAAGTGTCATACGGCATGTCCGCATTGAAGGCCTGGATCACCCAATCGCGATAGCGAAAGGAATTCGGATACGGGTTGTCGCGCTCGGAATCGAGCTTGTCGTCCGAGTAGCGGGCCACATCCAGCCAGTAGCGCCCCCAGCGTTCGCCGTACTGTGGGGAGGCGAGCAGCCGGTCCACTACTTTGGCGTAGGCGTCCGGAGCGCGATCTTGAACAAAGCTGTTGACCTGGTCCGGCGTGGGCGGCAATCCGGTAAGGTCGAACGTAACGCGGCGCAGGAGAGCCCGCCTGTCAGCCGGGCGAGCTGGCGTGAGACCTTGGGCCTCGAGCTTCGCCAGAATAAATTGATCGATGGGCGCTCGCGCCCAGCCCTTGCTTTTCACGGCTGGCGGATTCGGGTTTTTTACGGGCTGAAATGCCCAGAAGGCGCGCTGCTCCGGGGTGATCACATAACTCGGCAGCTTGGTAGAAGTGCTGGACGCACCCCACACGGCGCCGGTCTTCACCCATTCGGCGAGGTCGCTGATTTCAGTGTCGTGAAGCTTGCCGCCGGGAGGCATTTTCAATTTCGCGTGGGTCTGCCGCACTGCCTGGATCAGCAGGCTCCCCTCGGGATCGCCCGGCGCAACCGCTGGACCGGACTTGCCACCCTGAAGCACATGCTCCCGAGTGTCAAGTTGTAATCCACCCAGGGCAGAAGCCGTGTGGCAGGAATAACAGTTCTTCGCGAGCACCGGACGGACTCGCATTTCGAAGAACTCTACGGGATCGGCGGCGTGCAGAAGTGACGCTGTGAGCAGCACGGCGAGCAAGCAAAACCTGTGTATTCTTCGCGGTTGCATGGTCACGCAGGTCTCGATCAAATGTTACTACTCGGCAGGGAGACGGTCAACTTACGAGTTATACGTGATTGAGAACTCTCAAGTGCGCCGAATTTCGGCGTCAACCTTCTCGGCCAATTCTCGTCCTCTTCTTATGATGGGGCTGATGGCCGGGAGTCTGGACGCGACTTTGGAACCCACCGCTAGTACGCGGGAGTTCGGCGCCTGGATGGTGGCAGAGCAAAAGCGCGTGTTCCTGATTTGTCAGCGGATGCTGCAGGATGTTGGCGAGGCGGATTCGGCCGCCCAGGATACTTTTTTAAAGGCTTGGCAAGCCATGCAGCGTAGCGAGGCCGCTCAGTTAGAAGACCCGGGCAAGTGGTTGACTCGTATAGCGATCAATACCTGTCTTGATCGGTTGAGGTCCCGGCGCTGGCAGTTCTGGAGGAAGCGGCCCAGCCCTGAAAAGGAGGCCGCGATTCTCGACTCCGCTCGGGCGGTGGCGCCCAGTGTCGAGGATCGGGTATTCGCTTCCGAAATCGACCGCCGGCTGGAACGCGCCATGGAGAAGTTGAGTGCGCGGCAGAGATCCGTGTTCACCTTGAGGCATTTTGAGGATCTGAGCCTGGCCGAGATTGCAGAGATCCTGGAACTGGATGTGGGGACCGTAAAAGCACATTTGTTTCGGGCCATCGAGAAACTAAGAGAAGACTTGCGGGACCTGTATTTCCGCGAACGGAACAGACCATGAAGCACTGGACCGAAGACGATTTTCTGCACTGGCTTTACGCACCTGATATCGAACCGCGCAGAGACCTGGGGCATTTGAAGGAATGCGAGTCATGCCGTGCCCGCACTGAGCAGATGCTGGCCATCCGGCGGGAAGCCGTGACGCCCCCAGCCCTTTCGCGGGATTTTCTGGCCGCCCAACGGCGCAGTATTTATTCCAGGTTAGGGGGCGAAACCGGGGCGGATGGCGGTCGCACTTTCGCGCGGCGCTGGGCCATTGCACTGGGGACCCTGATCTGTACCGTGGGGCTCATCCTCACTGCGCTGCATCCCCGGAACACGGAAACCGCTGTGGTCACCCGTTCCGACGAGAAGCTATTCTCGGATTTGGCATCAATCGAACAGAGCAATGAGCCTCGCGCGATTCGGCCCATTCACAATCTATTTCAGGAGTGAGATGCAGTTGTTCGGGAAGCTAATACCGGGTTGGACGATGATGGTGCTCGCCGCCACCACCGGGTTTGCCCAACTGCCGAAGGGAACTTACGCATGGTGGAGCAGTCCTGTCGCCCAGGACTTGAAATTGTCGGACGAGCAAAGGAAACAGATCCGCCAGACCATCAAGCAGTACCGGCCGCGCCTCTTGGAATTGCGCGCGGAGGTGGAGCGGGCCGAAACCGATCTGGACCGGGAATTCAACCAACCGGCTGTGGATAGCCGGCGCGCGAGCGAAACCATTGATCGCTTTGCTTCCGCACGCGGCGATTTGACTCGAACGCTTTCGCAGATGAGCTTGAAGCTACGGACGGTTTTGAAACCGGAACAGTGGGACGAGTTGCAACGCAAACGGCCTGCGCGAGGTCAAGGCAAGCGACTCAACCCGGAGCCCTAATAACCGATTACCAGTAAACGCGGGATTCTTCCTCGCACACCAGCATGATGGGCGGACCGCCAGTCGAGATCTTAACGGCATGCGCGACCACCGCTTTGCCGTCCTCCGATTCCAGGCACTTGCCCATGTCGTCCATGGATGAGAAGTGCACCTCCGCCAAACGGTAGGTGGATACGGGACCTAGCGGAGAACTCAGCACTTTGCTCGCGACCAACCGGGTCATGCCCTTCAGCTTCGCTTCGGCCATGGGAACATGTTCGTTTGTGTATGCAGCCTCAAAAGCCTTTTCATCGAGAGGTCGCGGATAGATGACTACTACTTTGACGCCAGCCATGATTCAGCCGTAATCTTAACACGTGCTTGCGTTAAAGCCCCTATCCGCGCTGCGGCTGCCGAGGAGCTAGAATCGAAGCACGATGACCCCTTGGCTGTCAGGAATGCAAGTGGGCCCGTACCTGTTGCTCGCGCCCGTCGGGGAGGGCGTCATGGGCGAGGTGTGGAAGGCTCGCGACTTAACCGTGTCGTGGCCATTAAGAGGCTGAAGGGCCAGCACATCGAACGCTTCGCAAAAGAAGCTCGCGGTATCGCCACCCTGAACCATCCGCACATCTGCCAGGTACACGACGTGGGACCGGACTATCTGGTGCTGGAATTCGTTGAAGGCCGGCAACTCCCGCGTCCTGTGGCCTTAGACGAAGCCGTGCGCGGCGATTGAGATTGCCACGGCCATTAATATAAAGGACGTGCTGCATTTCAACAAGCCCTTCGACTGGAGCCCGATCTAGCCGAGGCGCACGCCGGGATCGAGGCCGTGGCCGTGTTTCTCGACCACGATTGGGCGGAAGCCGGACTTCATTTCCACTTGGCCATGGCCCAGGACCCCGTGCCGCCCACTGTGAGCCATTCTACGGGTTCTTCTATCTGCCGCTTGGCCGGATTTGCGAGGCCACCGGGGGCATTTGGTACGCGCAGGATGGAAAAATCGAGGATGCCGTCGCATTCGCCGAAAGAGCGTATGCGGTGGCACCCAAGAACGCCGGAAGTATTGGTCAACTGGCGGGAGCGCTCTGGCTTTCCGGAGATAGAGACAGGTCGGAGCAGTTGCTACGCCAATTGGGCGATGGTGAAGCCTATGGAGTGCCGTTAGGCTTGGTCTGTTACTACATGATGCTAGCTGAAATTGATAAGGCGGCAGACT
>JBBSHP010000066.1:0-11218 GCA_038232555.1 Bryobacterales bacterium | reverse complement strand
GAATCGTTGTGTGCACCAGCACGGCTCCGCGCTCCGCCCTCATTTCCACGAGGTCACGTGTGCTCAGCTTGTACCGCAAATAACATCGAACGCACAAAACGATGATTTCTTGATCGAACTGCCGACCCTTGAACAGATCGGCAACGGATGCCGCTGAAGTCATTCCGCGATTATCCGACACTCCGCGAGTTTGCACCAGAGCCGATTTACCCGTCCAACTCGATTTCCTGATGCTGCTTGCCGGCGTAGGGGTAGACAGCTACCTGCGCGTCACCCGGGTGAAGGCGGCGAAGGTTCGCGATGACGTCTTCCCACTTGTCGCAGAAGATCGTGCCGGCGCGGTAATTGTTCTTCAGGTTTCTGGTCATGTACTGCGAGTACACAATGCTGTTTACCTGTAAAGCATTCCCGCCGCGGCCGGGGCCGGCACCCGCCATGCGCCTCGCGGTCTGATCGAAATAGGTTGCGCCATTCAACCCCGCGCGGCGATTGTTCAGATAGTGAACCGGTTCGAGTCCTTCAGGGTGCTGCACGATCAGCACGCCCGTGCCGCCGTCGCGGACCGAATAGTTAATCCAGCGGCCGCCGTGGAAAGCCTGGGCGTTCTGGGGGTAGGCGTTGGCTATCACGATATCGGCGTCCTTGAACGTCGGCGTGCAATAAGTCCTCGCTGCCAGGCGGCACGCCGTGTGATGCGCGTCGACAATATCGCCCCCGAAGATGTTAGTCGGCTGCAGGTGATGGTTGTACATGATCTGCAAAGTGTAATCCACCTTGGCCATGCGCGCCGCTTCGATCATGTCCAAACGCATGTCGTTCTTAAAGATTCGCACCGGTCCGGTAGTGTTGACCTTCGTGAGGATCTGCGTGTGGTTGTACTCGACACTCTTCAGCGCGGCCAAGCCGGGAAGGATAGCCTTCGCTCCGCCGCCGTAGCCGGCGTCCTGGTGGACTTTGATGCCGCTGATGCAAATCTTGAGATCGGCGCCGAGCAGCGTCTGGTTCAGCAAAACCTGGTTGCCGCGCGTCGTGGTTCCCACTTCCTTCACGTTGTCGAAACAGTTGTGGTTCTGCCAGGCGTATTTGAGGGCGATCTTGGGACCCAGCTTGCGGCCCACTTCCTCGTGGTTCATGGCGCGATGCGTGCCGAAGGATCCCAGGAAGAGAATGTCCTCGTCTTTGACGCCAGCCTTCGAGAGTTCGGCCATCAACCATGGCGTCACTGCGTAAGCGGGCGTGGTGCGGCTGAGATCGTCAAAGCTGATGATGACTTTCTTCTTCCCCTGAGCCAGCTCCGCCAGCGGCTTGGTGCCGATCGGCTTGTTGCATTGCTCCGCGATCTGCTGCGGCGTCAGAGCCGGCAGATTGTGTCCGGCTGCGGTCATCACGTGTATGTCCCAGCCTGCCGGGAAATCCAGACGCTCCTCCATGTAGGCAGCGCCGTTAGGACCGGCGAATTCATGCGTCGGAATGGTCACCGATTTCGCGCCACCTTTCAGCTGGGAAACCGCCTTTACTTGAAACGGCGTCTGCGCCATCGCGGTGCCGACCAGCGGAACGGCGGCGAGATACGGCGCACCTCGAAGAATCTCTCTGCGGCTGGGAATGTGTTTTGCCATGGATGCTCCTTCAATGTCGGTCAAATACAAGCGTTCTGTCTTAGAGACAGTATGGTCCATCTATCGGCCGGTGTCTAGCGGGGTTTCTTCCTTCCCCCAGCCATTCCCGTTTTATAGGCCTTGGTGAATCCGTTCCTGGTGTTAGTGACGGAATAGGTTCCGCCGGACTGTACCGTCAGCTTGATCATCGCGAACTCGTCAGAAGCCTGCTCCAAGTTGGCGATAAAGTCCGGCGGGGGGTTCGTATCCTGGGTGCCTGCGGCGGAGTAGTGCACCTGCCAGATGTCCTCCAGCCCCGCCGTGGCGCGCAGAATCGGCCAACTCGGTGGATCGGCGCCCTTGCGCGCGCCATTGCCCATGATCACCACTGTCGGACGAAGCGCGCCGATCAACTCCGGCGCGATTCCCTTAAATTGTCCGTGCACATTGACGTGGTACACGTCTACCGTGCCGATCAGGTTCACCGGACATACCAGATCATGGCTGGGATGCGCTTCAAGGTCCGCCAGATCCAGCATGCGGAATTCGCCAAACCTGAACAGCAGGCCCACGGATTGGTTGTCCTCCACGTCGCGATCAATCAGCGGGGCTTGGTGGTTGGTGGCGCACAAGGGGTTTGCCGCTCCGGCACCCTTCAGAGCCTTGCTTAGATGTTGCCCCGCCGACGTAACTACTTCGATATCGACACCCTTAATAGGAATCTTGTCCCCCGGCTTCAGCACCGTGTGACCGATCTTCCGGCGCAGTTCGTCATACGCGTTAAAGCGCTCGTCGGAGGAAGGCTTCATCTGCCCATGATCCAGGATGTGGCGGATGGGAAACCGGGCCGCCAGCGCCGGAACGTCTCCGATGTGATCGATATCGAAGTGCGATATCACCAGATAGTCGAGCTGTTTCAACCCCGCACCTTGCAACGCCGCGACGATCCGCTCCGTGGATGCTTGACGGTTACGGGAGGCAGGCCACCCCGCGTCAAACAGCATCGATTCCCCTGAAGGGGAGACCACCAACACGGACTTACCCCCTTCCACATCGATCGTGTAGAAATCCAGCGTCTTGGCCGCCGGAACGGCGAAGGTGAACAAGGTACTCACCGTCGCCAAGATCAGAAATTGGAAGGAAATTCGCATCAGTTTCCTGAACGCAAGACGCAGCGGAACTTCCGTGCGGCATCAATCGTTGCCGTCACGTTGCTACACGAGTATGTCGCGCACTACTTCGCCGAAGACATCGGTCAATCGAAAGTCTCTGCCCGCATACCGATACGTCAGCTTGGTATGGTCGACGCCCATCTGGTTCAACATCGTCGCATGCAGATCGTGAATCGACACGCTCTTCTCGACGGCCTTGAAGCCGAATTCATCGGTTTCGCCGTACGACATGCCGCCTTTCACTCCACCACCCGCCATCCACATGGTGAAACCGTAGGGATTGTGGTCGCGGCCATCGCCACTCTCAGAGACCGGCGTGCGGCCGAACTCCCCACCCCAAACCACCAGCGTCTCGCCCAGCAGCCCGCGCTGCCTCAAGTCCTTCACCAGCGCCCCCGATGCCTTATCCATATCGGGACAGCGTGCCGAGAGATTCTTGTTGATCTTCGAATGATCGTCCCAAGGCTGACCGGGCCCGTAATAGACGTGTACGGTGCGGACACCTCGTTCCACCAGGCGCCTGGCGAGCAAGCAGCCGTGAGCGAACGGCGTGTCACCGTATTCCTTACGCACCGACTCAGGCTCCTTTTTGATATCGAACACGTCGGTGGCTTCGAACTGCATCGTGAAAGCCGTCTCCATCGACTGGATCCGACCCTCCAGATACTCGTCCTGCCCGAACTGTTCCTCGTGCCCGCGATTCATCGACTGAATCAGATCCAATTGCCGCCGCTGCGCGGTCTTGTCGAGATCCTTGTTCTGCAGATAACGGATCATCTTGTCCGGCGCCGTCACCGAATCGTCGAAGCTCGTCCCCTGGTGCTGCGAGGGGAGGAAGCCTGCACGCGCCAGCCCGCCACCCGTGTTCTGGCCTGGACCTAAAACGACGAACCCCGGCAGATCCCGGTTTTCACTGCCGAGCCCATAGGAAATCCACGAGCCCATCGAAGGGCGTGTAGCAGCGATGTTGCCCGTATGAAACAGGCTGCGCGCCGGCGTATGCGTCGGGTTGAATGTATACATCGACTTGATGACGCAAATATCGTCAATCGTTGAGGCAATGTTGGGCAGCAGACTGCTGACATGGACGCCCCCGCGGCCGTACTGCTTAAATTCGAATGGCGAAGGCAGCAGCCCGCCGGTGGTCCGTTCGGTGCGCAGGTCCACGGAAGGGGGCCGCTGTCCTTGATACTTCAGCAGCGCGGGTTTGGGATCGAACATGTCCAATTGGGAAGGGCCGCCAACCATAAAGAGGACGATGTTGTGTTTGGCCTTCGGGGAAAAATTTGGAAACTTGGGAGTCGGTTCCTTGGCGTCCGCCCAAAGCCTCTCGCCGGGGAACATGGCGGCGAGACCGAGGGCGCCGAGGCCCCCCGAGAGCGACGCAATCCATTCGCGCCGTGAAGATTGTTTCGGTCGATTCGGGAAAGTCATGGCCAGAAAATCACCTCATTCGACGCCAGCATAGCTTGAGCGAATTGAGCCAGCGTTCCTTTGTCCAGATAAGTCAAGGCCGCGTCCAGTTCCTTCGGAGCCGGGTCCCGGCGTAACGCGTGGCGATACATGCTGCGAACCTTTCCGGCCGAGTCCGATGCGGCGCTCACGCGTTTCACCAGATTGGCCGCGCGCTCCTGCATGAAGAGACTATTCATGACAAACAACTGCTGCAGCGGCGACGTGGTCAGTTCGCGCCGGGGAGCGGTCATCATCGGATCAGGAAAATCGTAGAGCGACAAAATCGAACTCAGCCGCCCGCGGCCGACGCGGCCGTACACCGTCCGCCAATGATTGTCGGGGGCGTCGAGATCGTACGACAGCGAGGGCGTCTTGCTCTCCAGGTCTGCTGAGACCTGGAGAAGATTGTCGCGATACGCCTCCACGTCGAGCCGCCGGGGATTCATGCGCCAAAGAAGAGTATTCGAGGGGTCGGCTGCGAGGCCTTCCTTGCGCGGGTTGCTCGCTTGGCGATACGCCGCCGACAGCATTATCTCCCGATGAAGCCACTTGAGAGAAAGACCGTTAGCGACGAAGCGGGCGCTCAGGTCATCGAGCAGTTCCGGATGAGTAGGCTTGTCTCCCTGCGCCCCGAAATCGCTCTCCGTTGCTACCAGCGGCTTGCCGAAATGCCAGCCCCACACCCGGTTTACGATTACGCGAGCCGCCAGTGTTCCGCTCTGGGAGAAGATATCACTCGCGAGTTCAAGGCGGCCCGACCCCTGCTTGAAAGTAGTATCGCCCTTCGAAAGAACCGTCAGGAACTGGCGCGGCGCTAGGGCGCCGGGCTTGGCCACGTTTCCATGCGGAAGAATGTTCATGTCATGCGCCACACCGGGTCTGATATCCACCTTGGTCAAATCCGGATCGCTGCCGTCGATCCACATTCCCGCATCGAATACCGATTGCGTGAAGGGAAGATCGGAAGCCCCTGGCCTGCGGCCACGGCCGCCGGCGGGCGGCGGCACCGGCGCTGGCACGCCTGCGACGACAGGAGGAAGAGTCGCTCTGGGCCGTGGCATCCTGACCAGACTACCCAGATAGGCCCACATCTCCGGATGGCTCTCTTTCAGGAATGCCATCGATTCGCGAATACTCACCATCTCCTGCGTGAACTGCGCGGACTTCTTTGCAGCCTCCTCCGGCTTGCTGCCGGGCTCGCCATTCATGAGGTTTGCCATGTAGCTCAGGTAGAATATCCGCTGAGCGTTATACATAAACTTCTGTTCGGTCGCTTTGTCGAGTTCCGCGATAGGGCGGGGCGCTGCCGTGGTGGAGGCAAATACGCCCGCCAACGCGTAATAGTCCTTGGTCAGGATCGGATCGAACTTGTGGTCGTGACATCGGGCGCAGCTCACAGTCAGGCCCAACAGGCCTCGCGAAACGGAATCCACGCGCTCATCCCAGGCATCGGTGAAGAGCGTTTCCGTGACGTCTTTCGAAAGCCGCAGATCCGTGTGATAAATCGGAGCCGCGCCCAGATATCCCAGCGCGCGCAAATCGTCCCGCGGCGTGTTGGGCATCAGATCGGCAGCCAGTTGGAGCTTGACGAACTTGTCGAAGGGAAGGTCTTTATTGATAGCTTCGATAACCCAATCGCGATACCGCCAGGCAAACGGGTAGGGCGGATTAGTGGCCTCCGACGTAGGGTTGTCCTCCCCGTAGCGGGCCACATCCAGCCAGTAGCGTCCCCATCGCTCCCCATAATGCGGAGATGCCAGCAGCCGATCGATCAGCTTCTCGTAGGCTTGCGGATCTTTATCGGCGGCGAATGCCTGGACCTCATCGTAAGAGGGCCGCAATCCTGTCAGATCGAGCGCGGCGCGTTGGATGAGGGTGGCTCGGTCTGCCTCCGGCGAAGGCTGCAGCTTATTTTGCTCCAGCCGCGCGAGAACGAACGAATCGATCGGCTGCCGGGTCCACCGCTTCGCGAATGCCGCATCGCGGGCTACCGGCTGCGGTTGCGGCTCCACCGGCTGGAAGGCCCACCACTTGCGGCCGGTTTCGATATCCATGCCGCGCTTAGCGGCCGGGGGTGCGGCGCCGGCAGTCCCGGGAGCGTCCTGGCGAGGGTCCGGGGCACCAGCCGCAATCCACTTTTCGAACGCCGCGATCTTCTCATCCGGCAGTTTACCGGTGGGCGGCATGCGAAGCTCCGTTTGTTTGTACGTGAGGGCTTGGAGTAACCGGCTGCCGGCGGGATCGCCCGGAATGAGAACAGGTCCCCCGTTACCGCCTTTTTTCAGGCCGCTCTTGGTATCGAGCACCAGGCCTCCCATGGGCGATTTCGATTTGGAGGAGTGGCAACCGTAACATTTATCGGCGAATACAGGACGGATCTCTTTTTCAAAGAACTCCGTGCCAGTCGGTGTTTGAGCGGAAAGGGAGCTGAGACCTAAGGAAATCAGGCCCAGGCAGCGCACCACGGCTTTAGTTGTGTTGGACATGTTCACACTTCTGAGAAAGCAGAGATCCAGGGGCACTACTCCAGTTTATTCTAGTCCGGCAGCCTGCGCATAGGTTAAGCAGACCACCAGACTCCGCGGACCGCTCCCCGCGTTTAAAAACTGAAGCGCAGAGAGACCTGCATCAACCGCGGGTTCCGAGCCCCTGTGGCCCGGCCGAAGTTGGCATTTGTTTGGACGCCAGTAGAAGGATTAAACCGGGTCGTGTTGTCCACATTCGAAAAATTGGTGTGATTGAAGATGTTGTAAACTTCCCAACGCAGTTGAAGCGCTCGCTGCTCGCCCTTGATCGGGAGATTCTTAAACAAAGTTACGTCGGAAACAATCAGTCCCGGTCCCCGAAACACATCGCGCGCAGCGTTGCCGGCATCGCCCTTTTGGGGAAGCGAGAAAACCGAGGTGTTCAACAAATGGTCCACTGTCCGGTCACTATGGGCGAGTCTGGGATCGCCGGTGATGTTCACGCGCTGGCCGTCTCCGCCGCCAGTCAAGTCCACGCCGGTAGTGGTTGTCAGGTTCACATTAAGGGGCGTGCCGCTGGCAAACGTAGTGATTCCGGAGATCTGCCAGTTGTCGAGCACGATTCTGGTGGCACGGCTGGCGACCAGCTTGCTGAACTTCGGCAGATCGTAGCTGTAATTGATCACCATCACGTGGGTCTGGTCGAAATCGGCCTTACCATAGCTCCACTCCCGGAAGGAACGATAGGTAGGCAGATTCGCGTAGTCCATAGTCTTCGAAAATGTGTAAGCAACGCCGAACTGCAGACCGTTGGTATACCGGCGGTTTGCGGTTGCCTGAAGCGCATGATAGTTCGAGCTGCCGCTCGATTCACGGTAGGTGATGTCGTTGTAGCCGGGGTAAGGCCGCAGGAAACTATCCGGCAGCGGGTTGCCAGGTCTGGTGGGATCCTGATTTGCCGGCAGGAAGCGAGCGCCGTAGGGCAGCCTGTTAATATCGCGCGTTGAAGAAAGGTCCCTTCCCAGCGCCGACACATACTTGACATCGAGCACAGTGGAAAATCCGATGTTCTGCTGGATACCCAACGAGATGTTGTAGTAGTCGGGCGCTTTCAGGTAGCGGTCATGACCAATGGCACCGCCGGGAGACAGAACGCCGGTCGCGTTCAGGAAGGTGCTCAGGTTCTGGTTATAGATTCTCGGGGTGTACGAAATAGGCTCACTCGCCGATCGCGGCTCATAACGCACCAGCTGATTGGTCTTTGCAAAACCTCCGCGAACGGCAGTCTTGCCGTTTCCGAAGACGTCGAAGGCAAACCCGAACCTGGGCTGCAGAAGCTCGGGGGACTTCTCGTAAAATCCGGCAGGATAGTTGGGGTCCCGTGTGGTCACGAAGCCGTTGCCAAGTTTGCCGGTCTTGGGCACGAATGCACCGATGTAGACACTACTTAGCGTTTCACCCGTCAGCGGATTGACGGCGACGCGGGTGCTTCCGGACAGCCCCGGCCGGTAGAGAATGGGGGAGTCGGAGGCAATATATCGCCCGAGCGCGAATGACGACTGCTCACCGTCTGTCTGATCCCAGGGCGTGAAGTACGCGACACGCAACCCGAGTTCGAGTGTCAGTTTCTTGGTGACCTTCCACGAGTCCTGAGCGAACCAGTCGATATTGACCGCAAGTGCGGACGGCTTGGTGGGGTTTGTGGCTTCGTCGTACGTCTGGAAGACCCCGGTGAGCGCGTTGCTGTAAGGATTGCCGGTGTCGAGCGGGTTGCTCCCGCCGGTGCCGAAATTGAAGCTACCCATCCACGGCTTGGTAAATCCAAAGCCGGTGGTAATCCGGTCCCTTTCTGCGTAGATCCCGAACTTGAAGTTGTGGCTACCCTTGGTCCAGCTCAGATTGTTGCCGATGTTCCAGTCAATGTCGTCTTCAAACTGCGGGAAACGTGTCGCAAAAAAGCTGCCGAAGTTAGGGGAATTCTGAAGGCCGCCGAACGAGGCCTGCGGGATAATTTGATCGGGATTGGCGCGGGGATAAAATTGGCCGACGGTGAACCCGGAGGTCGGGCGCCTCACTTTGGCCAGATCCGAGGCCGAGTCGGGAAAAGGAATCCTTTCCTGAGGACGGCGAGCGCCGAGGTTCAATTCATTAATGATCGAGGGCGTCAGAATCCGCGTGTATCCGAACGAAGCATGCTTGTTGTAGAAAATCTGCTGGATTTTGATGAAGTCCCAGCTGGTCAGATTGTAACCCTCACTGGTGGTATCAAAGTAGGTGCCGCGGAAGAAGAGCGAGTCCTTATCAGTGGCTCTGTAGTCAATCCTGAACAACTCCTGATGTCGCGAACCCTTGCGCGTGTCCTGAAACAGATAATTGTAGGAGCCGTTGGGGTCGAAGCTGTTCGGCAACGAAAGAAGATTAACAAGCGCCTGCCCGCTTTTGTTGATCTGACTTGGCGGAATTATGTTATTCGGATACAGCGCGCCGGTGGCGGGGTCCTTAGGTTTCAGGGTAGACTGCGAGAAATTTCCCTGGCGCTCAAGCGCCGTGGGCATGGTCAGCCGTGTAATCGATTGCGGCTCGAGGCTGGGGTTGGTTTCGAGGCTGAGAAAGAAGAACAGCTTCTGGCGGGAAGTATTGAATAATTTCGGGATCGTGACCGGACCGCCGAATGTAAGCCCTTCGGTGATGTAACGGTAACGGGGTTTGGGGATGGTGGGAATGGCCGCATTATTGAAGAAGTTCTGAGCATTGAACATCTCATGGCGCTTATACCAATAGGCTGATCCGTGAAATTCCCTGGTTCCGCTCTTGCTGACCACGTTCACCACCGCGCCACCGTTCCGTCCGTACTCGGCCTGATACGTGTTCAGCAGGACCTTGACTTCCGCGATGGCGTCCAGACTCACCGACGTTGTATATGCGGCCGAACTGCCATTGTCCTGCCCCTGCTGGCCGTCAACCCCGATCGTTAGGGCGGTGTTGCGCACGCCGCCGATATTTGGCAAGGTGGTGCCGATACCCCCGGCGCCATGGAGCGTTTCCGCCTCGCCGGAGGTATTAACGCCGGGGAGCAACCGCAGGAAGCCGACCACGTTTCTCCCTCTCTGGGCAACCTTTTCCAACTGTTGCGTGGTGAGCACGGCAGAGCTCTCGGAGCTGGCCGACTGTACGACGGCGCTTTCCGCGGTCACACTCACCGTCTCCGTAACGGAACCCACGGTCAACTGAATCGTCCCGAGTGTAAGCCTCTCGCTGGCCGTCAGCGCGGTACCTTGTTTCTGATACTTCTGAAAACCCGTGCTCTCCACCTTTACGGTATAGGTACCGGGCAGCATGCTGGCGAAGAGGAAGGTCCCGGCTCCATCGGTCCGAGCGGACCTTTCGCCGGAGGTGCCTTCGTTGATAAGCGTAACCGCCGCGCCAGCGACAGCTCCACCCTGAGCATCCACCACCGTGCCGAGAACAGTGCTGGTACTGCTTTGCGACCACGCTTGCGGTGCGCATACAAGCAATAGAGCCCCAGCAACCAGAAACGCGGTGTAGGCGGCATGCTTGGCACGGTCGGAAATAGACCGCAAAGCGCGCGCTGAAACATTAATAGGGCAGGGGCCGATACCTTGGCGGGACTGGGCCAACTCATTCTTCATCGTTCAAACCTCTCAGGACCACAAGTTAATAGCAGAACATCTGGTAACACCGCTGCATGGTGTAAAGACTAAAAATTGAATTTCAGAGCCATCTGAATCTGGCGCTGAGAGCTGGACGTTCCGGTGATTTTCCCGAAATTCGTCGTTGGGGCAGCGTTCGAGCCATTGTTCCAACTTAACTGGCCCCCGACATTCAGCAGCACATGGTTAGGGGCGTTAAACGCCTCCACGCGAAATTCCACGTTCTTCGATTCGGTAATGCGGAAAAATTTGAAGACGGAAACATCCTGGTTCCCCATCCATGGCCCCCGTAAATTATTCCGTCCGCAATTCCCAAATGTTGCGGAGACCGGGTTCGAGAATGCCGCGGGGTTATACCAGCCGTTCTGGTTGTGATTCGGTCGAAGCGGATCCACGCCGGCATTGCAGTTGAGGCGAGTAGCGTTCGAAATGAAATTGGTGCCCGCGGAATCCCATGACGAGGTGTTCACTGGGCTGCCGCTTTGCAGAGTGGTGATGGTGCTGGCCTGCCAGCCGCCCACCACCTGGTTGAGCACGCCTCCGTGATTCAGGAATCTCTGGCCCCTTCCGAAAGGAAGCGAGTAGATGATCGACGCGACGAAACGATGGGGGATATTGAAGTCCGCCGGTCCGTATTCGCAGCTCAAGGGACACCGGGCATCCTGCGGTGAAAAGGTGCTGCCTACCGAACCGCGAATGCTGCTGGTATCATCCAGCGCCCTGGACCACGTATATGCAATCAACGTATTCAGGCTGGTTGCGAAACGCTGGGTCATCTTGAAGGAAAAGGCATTGTAGTTTCCGTTGGCATCAGCGTTCAGGTACTGAATTCCCGATGCCCCGAATTCCGGGTAAGG